>JAJBAV010000029.1 GCA_020532085.1 Candidatus Cloacimonadota bacterium
GAAAGTTACTCGTACTTGGACGAGAATAAAGAGATGGTCTCAAAACTGACCAATTTCAAATGGCTAAATTTGGATATATGAAAGCGAAATGGTATAAAAACTGGTCTCTGGGCTCAGCTTGGTCCAATACGATACTTTTTCATCCGCCTGGGGCGATATGAGTTCGGTTGCGGCACGCACAAAAAAGGCCGGAGCGAAAACTCCGGCCTATTTGTTTGTCAAGGTCTGATCATTTCAGCAGCACAGCCTTGCGCGAGGCTGTGAGCGCGGGTGACGCGATGCGGAAGAAGTAGATGCCAGAGGCCACGGGGCGGCGGGATTCGTCGGTGCCGTCCCAGAGGATCCGGTGGGTGCCCGCGCCGAGAGGAGCTTGCAGCAGGCAGCGCACCAGCTGGCCCTTCACGTTGTAAACGGCCAGGGTCACCGGGGTGGCTTCCGCGAGGTCGAACATCACGGTGGTGCTGGGGTTGAAGGGGTTGGGATAGTTCTGATGGAGCCGGGAGACCAGCGGAGGTGTGTGTTGATCGTTGCCGTCCACATAGGGCCAGGCCACGCCAAGAACATCAGTGGCGACGCTGGCGCCGGCATCGTAGCAGGCCAGAACGTAATAGCGGTATTCGCCGTCAACGGCTGGCAGTTCGCTCCAAGCGGTATCCGTAACGATGGCCATCAGTTCGAAGGGGCCGGAATTCAGCTTGCGGAAGACCTGGTAGTTCAGCACGGTGGAGGGCGGGGCAGCGGGAGCTTCCCAGAAGAGGGAGAAGGTATCCTGGTTGACGCTGAAGTCCAGTCCGGAAGCGGGTGTGAGCCAGGTGAGCAGAAAATCCTGCGGGAAGCTGGGGCTGCTCACGCTGAGATTCACGGGGAATACGCTTTGGGACTGGTATCCGGGGCCGGAGGCAGTCACGTTGTGCACGCCCTCGGGCAGATAGAGGGTGTAGGCCCCGTCGGCATCTGGACGGGTGGTGATGGCTTCCGCGTTTTGCACGAAGAGGGTGGAATAGTCATCCTCGGGACGGGTGGTCTGCACCAGGCCGCTCACCTTGCCGGCGAAGGGGATGAAGCCGGTGGTCTGAACGTCGTCCAGATACCAACCCTGGCCCTGGATCATGGTGTCCGCGGCAAAGGTCCAGCGAAATCTCACAGTCTGGTTGGAATAGGCGCTCAGCGAGAAGCGGGCCTGCGTCCAGCCATTGCTGTTGCCGGCATATCCGGGTCCGTTGAGGGCAGCCACGGACTGCTGGGTGTAGCCGTTTTCCGGGGTAAGCAGGGTCCAGGTGCTGCCGTTGTTGGCGGAGATCTTCACGTTGCCGCCGTCATAGTTGAGTTCGGTGTCGAACCAGTGGTAAAATTCCAGGATGAAATTGCCACCGATGAAAACGGGCGGTGAGGTTAGTGTCCAGTTCACGTTGTTGGGATACTGCTGGTTGATGCGGGTGCCCCAGGCCTTGGTGCCGGAATGCGCGCCGGCGGTGGTGTCCGTTCCCCACTCCCAGCCGTTGGTGGCTGGCTGGGCCTCGAAAGCGCCGTTGTTGGCCTCAAAATCCTCGAACATGCCGGTGGTTCCCACATTGAGCAGAAAAACCTCGTTCTGGGCCTCCACCGCTTCGCCGAGGAAGGTGAGGTAGAAAGTGAGATTGTTGCCCACGATCACATTGGGCGAGAGGCTGACCTCGTAAATGGCCTGGCTCACTGCGCCGGCTGGAATGGCCGGGATCAGCTGCTGGGAATTCACCAAGGTAACGTCGCCACTAAGGCACATGATGTTGCTGGTGAGGTTGTAGGCGGCTACGGCGCCGTTGTTCACATAGTTCACGATCAGGTTGAAGGTCTCGCCGGGATCGGCCAGTCCGTCCACATCGCCCTGCAGGTCGCTGATATAGATCCCGCATAGCTCGACGGCGGGTTTCTTGATGGTGAGCGTGAGGGGATAGGTCCATTCGTTGCCGTTGATGCTCACCTCAAACTGGAGGGGGATCACGAGGTTGTTGGTGCAGTCGGGCGAGGCGGTGACCATGAAAGGCACCACATTCACGGCGGAACCGCTTCCAGGTATGTCCGGACAGGCGCTTTGGGGATTGGCGATGGTGAGGAGGGGACTCACGGTGGAGGCGGTGACCTGCACGTTGGTGGCGGTGTCGATGCCGAGGTTGTTCAGCTTGATGCCGATCTGGGCGGTCTCACCGGGTTCCAGCCAGGAATTGGCGTTGGCGTCGTCGAGGATGAGTTCCCCCACCACCAGGTGAGCGCTTTGATGCAGCACGGGCACGGTGGTAATGAGCAGGGCCTTGCCGTTGGCGAGCGGCTCCGCGGCGGGCGGATACTGGTTGCTGAAGGTGTATTCAAGGCCGCGCAGGTTGGTGTGGTCGCGGATGCCCACGGTGCAGTGTTTACCATGGGTGGGGGTGTAGCCGCTGCTGCCGATGTCCACGTTGTTGAAGACCTTGTACTGGAACTTGATCATGCCGTCGCCGAGGCTGGAGGGATAGAAGAGGGGATCGTAGAAGATCACCTGGAAGGTTTCCTCGCTGCTGCGATTGTAGCCGTTTTTCAGGTTGTGGTACTGGATGATGAAGATGTGCTCGTTGGGGTCGTAATAGCGGTAGATGCCGCCTCCGGAGAGGATCACGAGGTCATCCCAGAAAGGCGCGATCATCGGTGAGGGACCCTGTCCGCCAGGCATTCTGCCGTTGCGGAATTCGCCGTCGAAAGTAACGCCCAGGGCGATGAAACCGTTCACGCAGACGGTGATCTGGTTGTAATCCACCCCGTAATAGCGGAAGGGGAAAGGCAGATCGATGGTTTCAAGGGCATCGCTGCCCACTTGGTCACCTTCGTCTCCGTTGGTTCCGGAATCGTTGAGCCCCGTGATCAGGGTACCGCTGCCGCCCAGGCTGGGCACGATCTCGACCCATTGGTAGCTGGGGCAGTCCGGGTAGGCGGTGTCCGAGACATCGTAGATGAAATAGCCGTATTCATCGGGTCCGAGGGGCGTGTTCTGCGCCACCGTGCCGATGGGCAGGGAAAAGTGGGTGATCTGTTCCAGACCGGAGGCGTTGTAGAGCCTCAGTTTGAAGGGGATCATCATTCCGGGGATCAGCAGGGGCCGGGCGAAGAGGCCAAAACCGTCGATGGAGGAGGCGTTCATGCCGGCAGGGATGCCACCGAAATAGGAGGTGCTGTCGGTTACCACCACCAGGTCGTTAAGTGCTGTGAGTTCGCCGTAAACATCGCTGGCGCCAAACACGGAGGAATTGCTTACGGTGATGGTGAGGATGCCGTTCTCGGAGGGATCGAGCACGCTGTTGCCGCCGGCGCTTACGCTCTGGTTGCTCACGCTGAGGTCGGCGTTGAAGCTGCCCAGGTGGAAGATGGCCTGATAGCTGTTGGCAGCGCTGTCCGTGAGGTTGAGGATGAAACGGCAGTCGTGGAAGGCGGGGATGTTTTGCGCGAAGCTAACCAGGAAGGGCACGCTGTTCACGGTCGTGTGTTCGGCCAGGGTGGCCGGCCAGGCGCTGCTGGACTGGGTGATGTTCACCAGCGGATCGGCGGAGCTGAGCACCCCGGTAATGCCGTCGATGGTGGCGGCGGTGGAATTGCTTAGCTCCACGCTGAGGGCGACGGTCTCCCCCGCGTTGATGAAGTTGTCGCCGTTTCCGGAAGAGCCGGCGCTGCCGTCATCGGCAAAGGTTTTGGCATAAAAGACCAAAGAACCGGCGGGGTCGATCGGCAGGATCTGCTGGGCGGGCTTGTGATCGTGTTTGGAAGCGGTGATCAGCAGATCAGAGCTCACGAAATTGGGCACCTGCAGGGTGACCTCACCGCTGGCATCAGTGAAGCCTTTGGCCACCACGTCGCCGTAGCCGTCGCTGTAGAGAGTAACGCTCACATCAGCCAGGGGATTCATGGAAGTGTCAGAGATCTGGATGTCCACCAGGCTGGTACCCCGCGGGATGGAATCCGGAGCGCTAATGACAAGGGATCCGGGTATGCCGATGAAGGTTTCCACGGTGGGGTCTCCCATCAGGTTGCACCAGTGGGCGAAATAATTCGTCTGGGTGGGGTTGGCCTGGCCGTAGATGTTATAGAGGTAAAGGCGTCCGTTGAGCAGGGCCTCACCCATGTTGCGCATGCCATAGAGGAAGATGCCGTCGAAAATGCCGCTGGAAAGTGCGTTGTTGAACATCGTGTGGGTGCCGGAGGTAGCCATGCCGATGGCGGTGAGGGCGCCTTTGGGAACGGCTTCCGTGCCCAGGCGAACGAAGGCTTCGGAGGTGGCGGGACCGTAGGTGGAGGCATAGCTGCCGGTGCCGCAAGTGAGGATCACAGCGTGTGGCAGGCGAGGACCGTTGTTCAGGGCGCTGCCGGGATCCCAGCCGCTCATGCCGATGTAGCCGCGGTAGTTGAAGAAGCTCACGCCTGTGTTGATGCCGGAATTGATGGTGGAGGAATAGCCCCCGGAGTAGTTCTCGATGTAGCTGTAGTCGGGATTGACGCTGTGGGTCATCTCGTGGATGTGCTGGTTGGTGTAGATGGTGGAGATGCCGGAGGAGGAGGGATCGCCGATCAGCAGCATGCGGTTTAGCCAGGCGGCGGCAGCGGGATCGTTGTTGATGTTCTTTTCGTAGGTGTAGACCTTGTTCAGCAGGGTGTTCAGCTGCGAAAGGTTTTCGGCGGAAAGGCGGCCGATGAAGACATCCCCAAGCAGGTCACCACCGGCCAGATGGGTGTAGGGATAATCACCTTCCCCGGCGTAGGAACTGTAGTTTTCGGTCCAGGCCGGGATCGGATAGCTGCCGATGGTATCGCCCAGCAGGATCACGAAATCCGGGCGGGTTTCCGGATCGTTGTACTGGCCTTGGATATAGTTCTTGATGGCGGTGGTGCTGGTCCCGCCGGCCTGGGTAGTGCTCACCACGGTGACAGTGTAGCCTTTCTGGCGTTTCCAGGTGGCGAATTCCAGGACTTTGGCCAGGAAAACCGGATCGCTGTTGTTGCCGTGGATCAGCAGGATGCGGGCGTGGGCGGGCGCTGTAACCAGTCTGCTGTAATCGGCAAAATTGGCGATCTGGGCCTCGTAAATGTTTTGGAAAGCCTGGCTGTAGGTGCTGTAATCCGGAAGTTCATTCAAGCCGGGCTGGGAGGTGAAATCCAGGGTTACCTCGATGTCGCTGTAGGTGGCCAGGCGCATGGTGGCAGGATCGTACTGGCAGGGGTGGACGTTGATCTGCACCACCCGGAAATCACGTAATATGGCGGGATCGGACGCGGTGGCCAGGATGTCGGGATAGAGTCCGCCGGCAGGGCTGGTTCCGTTCGCAGAACCTTCCCGGTGCAGCCTGGGGTTTTCCAACTGGCTGTATTCCACGCCGCCGTAGCTGTAAGATAGCGTGAAGCTGCCCCGGGGCGGGATCGCCACCATGGTGCTGAGCACGGGCAGTTCCGGCTGTCCGGGTTCCGAAGTGCTGAAAGCGCCTTCCATGCGGACTTCTTTCACGGCCTGACCCCCGTCTTCGCCAGCGGCAAGGCTCAAAGCGGGCACGGAGACCGCGAGTTTAAGCTGGCTGCCTGATGACCGGGCAACCGAGAATGGGTTGGTGGATGTTTCAGCGCCGAGAGCGGCAAGGCAGAGCAGGGCCAAAACTGATAGCGACAGGATCCTTTTCATCCTCTTTTCCTTTATAGTCAAATTAAAAAACCTGGAGCTGATGCTCCAGGTGATGGTATGTTTTCAAGCTAAATGGTTTTCGGGTACTTCGATCAATCGATGGCATAGATGAGCACGCCCTGGTCCCGGGAGGCCACGACCAGTTTTCCCTGGTGGAATTTGGCGTTGTTGGTGTAGCCGGCGGAGCTCAGATTCTGTTTCAGAATGGGATTTCCGGGGGTGCTGACGTCAAAGAGGTAGATGCCGCCGCTGCCGGAACTCACCGCGGCCAGATTGCCCTGGACGTCCACGGTGGTGGCATAACCTGTGGTGTCGAAAGTCTTCACCAGCAAAGGTTCGTCCGGGGCGCCCACGTTCACCACGTTCAGGCCGCCCTGGCGGCTGGCCACGTAGGCATAGTTCCCGGCCAGCTTCACATGCAGGGCTTCGCCGGGCAGGGCGAGCTCGCCAACCTTCAGGCGGGTTACGCGGTCATAGACCAGCAGTCCGCGCTGCTGGGCAGCCACAAACACATAGTTGCTGTTGGCAGCGGTGCCTTCAGGCACCCAGGGCGACGTGACTATGCTGTAATCCGTGCCCAGATAGAGTTCACCGTTGTAGCGGGCGTAGAGCACCTTGGGTTCCGTGCCGCCCACCGCGAAGAATCCCTCCACGATGTTGTCGTCGGAAGGGTTGGGGATGGCGGTGAAGCTCATCGACATCAGATTGTCCGTTCCGCCCGTGATGGAATCGTGCAGCTTGAGCGAATCAAGATCGGCATAGTCGATGATGCGGATCTTGTCGGCGGCGTAGTATTCACTTAAAAACAGCAGTTTGTGCTCGCCGATGGCCGAGATGTTGCGGATCCTGGCCAGCACGGCGTCCGCGCTGGGCGGATAAACCTCCGGCCACCAGCGCTGCGAGTAGTCCGTGATGTCGATCAGGGAAATGCCGCCCTGGTCCTGGGCCACAAAGATATGGTCGTCGTCAAAGGACAGGTCCACCGGATTTCCCACCACCTGCACCTGTTTGATCAGAGTGAGGGTGTCCTGGTCCTGCCAGGCAGGATTGCGCCGGGCGCATCCGGACAGGACAAGCAGCACCGCCGCGAGTAAAAAGATATGCTTTTTCAGCATGTAAAGATCCTCCCAAGGGATTGCCAGTTTAAGCTGGCAGGTAAAGGCGATGCAAGAATCGTTCCGAATCCGCCACAAGAAACAGGCAGCTCCCTGCCCCACCTGTTTTTTTCTTTAGGAGCCGCCCTCATTTCACTTCCCCTTCACTTCCCACTCGCCTCCCCCTCACTTCCCGCCTGACAGGGGGGAACTGTGCGGGAGGCGGGCAAGGGGCGCACGGGAAAGGGCTTAGGGAGGAGTAAGGCGTTTACACATGATTTGAGGTTGCGGTCTGAAGTTCGATCGCTACGAATCAGCAGGGCCGGCAGGCTGGGGGGATTCCGCTGCGCAACAATTTGCGAGCCGCATCCGCAAGCGGGCGTAACTTTTTCTTGACAAGGCGGCCAAGGTGTGGCATGTGGACTCACATGACGAATGTTTGAAACTGATCTGGAGGAATGCTTGTCGCTGCTCAAACAAATACTGACTGCCGGCCTGCTGGCGCTCATGCTGATGAGCCTGGCCTGCAGTAAAAACAGGAGTCTGTACAGCCAGGCGGCGCGGGAATACCGGCGCGGCGAACTGGAAGCCTCCCTGAACAGCAGCGTGGAGCTGTTGCAGCGCAAGCCTGACTACTACAAGGCCCAGAAGCTGGTCAAAAAAACCTATCCCCGTTTGCTGGAGGAAGGCGAGCAGCGGTTACTGGAGCTCGGCGAAGCGCCCCCGGAACAAAAATGGGACCGCAACGTGGAGGAATTCGCGCGCCTGGCCGGCTATGAAAACCAAGTGAGAAAGATCGACCCGCTGGTGAATCCCAAAACCGGCGAGAAATACAACTTTGAGTACCGCGGCTATCAGGACAAGCTGAACCAGAGCAGGCTCACCGCGGCGGAATACCACTATCAGAAGGCTTTGGAGATCCTCGGGCAGAGCGACGCTCCGGACCATCAGAGAAAGGCGGCGCAGGAATTTCAGGCCGCTCTAAACCATGTGCCCAACTACCGCGACGCGGCCCAGCTTTTCACCAACTCCCGGCGGCTGGCCACCAAACGCGTGGCCATCTCCGTTTTTGAAGACAAATCCGGCACCCGCAGCAAATACGGCGGCCTCATCGACCTGCTCACCGACACCCTGATCGCCAAGCTGGTGCAGGACAAAACGGTGAGCGAGTACTGGGATATAGTGAGCCGCGACCAGATCGAGGCCCTGCTCACCGAGCAGCTGTACGGAAACACGGAAGTACCGCAGGCTGAGAACAGCAACGAACTGAGCCGGCTGCTGGGCGCCCACGAGATCATGACCGGCAAGATCATCCAGGTGAATTACGTGCCCGAACGCACCAGCGAACTGGAACTGAGGGAAACCAAAAACATGATCACCGGCAAGGAAAAATACACCACGGACAAAGGCAAGGTGCGTGAGCGCGAGGTGAAAGAGGACGTTACCTGCGTTTACAAGCGCTACACCAAAACCGCTTCCGTGCGGATCACGGCCACTTTCAGCCTGATCGACGTGAAGACCGGCGTGACCAAAAACGGTGACACTGTGACCGCGGAATACCCCTGGACGGATGTTTGGGGCAGAGTGGTGAACGGTGGTGACGAGCGGGTGCTTTCGGCTGAAGCGCTGGCCCTCATCCAAAAGGAAGAACCCTTTCCCCCCGCGGAAATGGACATGGTGAATTTCGCCCTGGACAAGCTCAGCGACGAGATCGTGGCCAGGGTCCGCGCCTACGTCAGCCGTTAAATTTTCCTCCCCGCCAAGGCGCTTTCCCGCCCCGCGGCACCGCTTTTCGGCCGGGGTAATTCCCAAAAAGCATTGACAATCCGGCCGGAGCCAAAAAATGAGTTTCAAAAAGAAAAAATCCCTATGGAGACGTAAATGAAAAACATCCTTGTCCTCGGAGCAGCCGGCCAGATCGGATCGGAGCTGGTTCCTTACCTGAGAAAGATCTACGGCGGCCAAAACGTTGTGGCCACCTACCGCAGCACCCCCCTCATACCTGAGATCATGGAAGGCGGCCCCTGCGAAAACATGGACGCCCTGGAAGCGGAAAAGATGTTCGAAGTGGTGAAAAAATACCACGTCGACACCATCATCAACCTGGTGGCGGTGCTTTCCGCGGTGGGCGAAGCCAAGCCGACCCTGGCCTGGAAGATCAACATGGACAGCATGATCAACTCGCTGGAAGTGGCCAAAGCCACCGGCGGAGCGGTGTTTCTGCCCTCCTCGATCGGCGCTTTCGGACCCAGCACCCCGATGGACAACACCCCGCAGGACACGCTGATGCGCCCCAGCACCATTTACGGCATCTCCAAGGTGGCGGCCGAGCTTTTGGGCGACTATTACCACGTGAAATTCGGCGTGGACACCCGCGGCCTGCGCTATCCCGGCATTATCTCGAACGTGACGCTGCCCGGCGGCGGCACCACCGACTACGCCGTGGAGATCTATTACGAAGCGATCAGAAACAAAAGCTATACCTGCAACCTGGGAGCCGGGACTTTTTTGGACATGATGTACATGCCGGACGCCCTGCGCGCCTTGGTGGAGCTGATGGAAGCCGATCCCGCCAAACTGAGGCACCGCAACTGCTTCAACGTTTCCGCCATGAGCTTCGATCCAGAGATGATCGCCGCCGAGATCAAGAAACACATTCCCGAATTCCGCCTGGAATACGACGTGGACCCCGTGAAGCAAGCCATCGCGAACAGCTGGCCGAACTCCATGGACCACAGCGCCGCCCAGCAGGAATGGGGCTGGAAACCTGAATACGACCTGGCTGGAATGACCAAGGACATGCTGAGCATCCTGGCCGCCAGACTGGGATAAACATGCTGCGAATCGGCATTGCCGGCGTTGGCCGTCTGGGACGTTTCCACGCCGGCAAATTTCTGGCCGATCCGCGCTGCGCGCTGGCCGGGGTTTACGATATCGACGCCACCCGGGGCCGGGAAGCCGCCCGCGATTTCAAAGTGACGGCTTTCAACAGCCAGGCGGAGCTGCTGGCCGCTTGCGATGCCGTGGACATCGCCGCCACCACCAGCGCCCACTATGAGCTGGCCAAAGCCGCTCTGCTGGCGGGAAAACCGGTGTTCGTGGAAAAACCGCTGTGCGCGGAACTGGCGGCTGCGGAAGAATTGGTCGGCCTGGCGGAAAAGCTGGGCCTGAGCATCCAGGTGGGCCACATCGAACGCTTCAATCCCGTGATCCTAGCAGCCGAAAAGCACATCAGCGCGCCGCTGTTCATCGAATCCACCCGAATATCAAGCTTTCAGCCCCGCGGGACCGACGTCTCGGTGGTGCTGGACCTGATGATCCACGACATCGACCTGATCCTGGATTTCGTGAACAGCCCGCTCACAGCAGTGCGCGCCAACGGGGCCGGCATCCTCACCCCCAGCCTGGACATCGCCAACGCCAGGCTGGAATTCGCCTGCGGGGCCGTGGCCAATGTCACCTCATCCCGCGTGGCCCTCAAGCAGGAACGCCAGCTGCGCTTTTTCCAAAAGAACGCCTATGTCTCCCTGGACCTCATCGCCAGGCAGGGCAGCGTGATAAAGCGCGGCGAAGATTCTGAAACTCTTTTGCAGAAAATGATGCGGGGCGACACCAGGGTGAAGCCGGAAGAGCTTATCCATGCCCAGCGCCTCGATCCCGGCCCGGAAGCGCGGGACGCTCTCGCGCTGGAGCTGGAGAGCTGGGTGGATGCCATTCTGAACAGCAGCAAACCTTTGGTGGACGGAGAGGCCGGCCTGCGGGCCATGCGTGCCGCGGCCCTGATCACCGACGCCATCAACCAACAACCCAAGGTCAACTACGGATGAATATGAAAAGCATTTTGATAACCGACATCGCCGCCCACCTGGGCAAAGAGATCACCCTCCGGGGCTGGGTGCGCACCATCCGCCACAGCGGCAAGCTGCTGTTCATTGTGCTGCGCGACGGAACCGGCGAAGTGCAGTGCGTGGCCTTCCAGCCAGAGCTGGGGGAGGAAATGTTTGAAACCGCCAGGCGCCTCACCCTGGAATCCTCCGTGAGCATCAGCGGCACCGCCAAGCCGCATCAGAAAAAGGAAGGGCAGTTCGAGCTGGCGATCAGCTCCGTCTCCCCCATCCAGGTGGCCGAGGATTATCCCATCGGCAAAAAAGAGCACGGGCCCGATTTTCTGCTTTCGAACCGCCATCTATGGATCCGCTCTTCCAAACAGTGGGCCGTGCTGCGCATCCGCCACGCCGTCTACTACGCCATCTGCGACTGGCTGAACCGGAACCACTTCGTGCGCTTCGATTCGCCCATCCTCACCCCCAACGCCTGCGAAGGCACCACCACCCTCTTTGAGCTGGACTATTTCGACGAAGGCAAGGCCTACCTTTCCCAATCCGGCCAGCTCTACCTGGAAACAGGGATCATGAGCCTGGGCCGGGTTTACGACTTCGGTCCGGTCTTCCGGGCCGAACGCTCCAAAACCCGCAAACACCTTACGGAATTCTGGATGATGGATGCCGAGGCGGCCTTCGTGGAACACGAGGAAAACATGCAGATCCAGGAAGGAATGATCCGCCACGTGATCCGCACCATTTTGCAGGACTGTGACGCCGAACTCACCATCCTGGAACGGGACAAGGAAGCGCTCAAAGCGGCTGACGCGCCTTTCAGGAAGATGACCCACCGCGAGGCCATCGATTATCTGCGCTCCCAGGGCAGCACGATAGACCACGGCAGCGATCTGGGCGCGGCGGACGAAGTGTTGCTCACCGCCGGTTCGCCCGTGCCCGTCTTCATCGAAAAATGGCCCAAGCAGATCAAAGCCTTTTATATGAAACGCGATCCCCAAAACCCTGATCTGGTGCTTGGCAGCGACCTCATCGCCCCTGAAGGTTTCGGCGAGATCATCGGCGGCTCCCAGCGCGAAGACGACCACGACCTCCTGCTACAGAGGATGCAGGCTGAAAACATGCCCATCGAAGATTATCAGTGGTTTCTGGACCTGCGCAAATACGGCAGTGTGCCCCACAGCGGTTTCGGGGTGGGCCTGGAGCGCCTGGTAACCTGGATGAGCGGCATCCACCACATCCGTGAAACCATACCTTTCCCCAGGATGATCTATCGGATCTATCCCTGAGCCGGAAAATGGGAATTACCGACGCCGCCGTCGGTCAAAGCCAGCAGGTGTTTCAAAGATATGCACAAGCTCCTGCGGAGCTTCGCGAACGAGGATGTCTGCCGCCACGGACCTGATCGCTGGTGCCGGCAGTGAATTAGATATATTAAATAAACAGATAAATGGAGTAAAAGGATGAACTACCCCAATTCCTTTTCCAGGGTGACGAGCGCGATGAAATCCTCGCTGATCCGCGAACTGGTGGCCTCCACCAAGAACATTGAGGGCCTGATCTCATTCGCCGGCGGCTTTCCCTCGCCCCAAACCTTTCCTTCGGCCCAACTGGCGGATATTTTCCGCGACGTGGTGCTAAATGAAGGCCGCGACGTGCTGCAATACGGCGCCAGCGAAGGCGACAGCCTGCTGAAGCAACAACTGCTGCGGTGGGAGGGATACGACCTCAGCCCGGATGAGATGGTGATAACCGTGGGCGCCACCAACGCCCTCTACTACTACGGCAAAACGCTGGTCGATCCCGGCGACGTGGTGCTTTGCGAAGCGCCCACCTTTCTGGGCTCGCTGGTGGCCTTCGACGCCCTGGAAGCAGATTGCCAGAGCGTTGCCTTCGATGAGGACGGCATCATCATGGAGCAGCTGGAAAACAAAGTGCGCGCCCTGCGCCAGCAAGGCAAAAAGATCAAGTTTATCTACATCATTCCCGATTTCCACAATCCCGGCGGCATCAGTTACAGCCTTCAGCGGCGGCGGGAACTGATCCGCTTCTGCCTGGACCACGAGATCCCCATCGTGGAAGACAACCCCTATTCCCGCCTCCGCTACAGCGGCGAGCCGCTTCCCACCTTCTACCGCCTGGCGCGCGAGGAATTTGGCGGCGCCCCCATCGTCACCGAGATCGTCTCGTTTTCGAAGATCCTCGGCCCCGGCATGAGGGTGGCTTACGCCAAGGGTGACAGGAACCTGATCTCCAAAATGGTTTCCTGGCAGCAGAAGATCAACATCACCCCGGATTGCGTGGCCCAGAGGGCGGTCGCCCGCTTTCTGGAGCAAGGCCTGATGGATCCGCACATCGAGACCATCCGCGCTTTCTACGCCCCCTATCTGCAAAAGATGCTTTCCGACCTTCAGGCCTTCATGCCCGCCAACGTTCACTGGACCAAGCCACAGGGAGGCATTTTCCTCTGGATGACCCTGCCGGAGAACGTTAACGCGGATGAACTGTTCGTCCGCGCCGCGCAGCACAAGGTTTCCTTCATTCCCGGCTCCAAGTTCTATCCCGAGGGCCAGGAACTCTTCAACACCCTGAGGCTCAATTTCAGTTTCGCCACTCCGGATCAGATCGAAACAGGCATCCAGCGCCTGGCGGAACTGATGGTTTGATGGCGAAAGGAAAGTTAATGCGCATTACAGACAAACCCCTGAACCGCTGGCTTCCGCTGCTGGCGCTGCTGCTGGTTCTGCTGCCGGCCTTGCTGGGCGCGGAAATGATCACCCACCGGGTGGTTTCCGGCGACACGCTCTACAACATCAGCAAACGCTACGGCGTGAGCATTGAAGACATCAAGAACCTGAACAACCTGCGCGACAACACCATCAGCCTCAACCAGGTGCTCAAGATCAAGGATGTGGATCCCTATGCCGCGGTGGTCACAGAGCCGGAACCTGTGAGCGGATTCACCGCCAGGGCAAAGCTTCCCGCGGATCAAGACACCCCCTTGTTTTCCGCCGGCATCGATGCCGAGGGCAACTGGCTGAACATCCGCCGGCTGCCGGCCAACGCCCTGCACGCCGAAGACGCTGCCGGCAACCGTTATTACGCCGGCGTTTTCTCTGGTAAAATGGATTTCGGGCAGTTCAACCTACAGGCGCGAACCACCCAAAGCGGCCTCACGGACAGCTGGCTGGCCTGTCAGGACAGCGCCGGTAAATGGCTCTGGGCCAAGCTTCTGGCCCCCGTCACCGAGGACTGGGAACCGCGGCTGGCCCTGGCTGTGGGACTCTCGGGCTCGGTATGCGTGGCCGGAGCGTTCAGGGGCGAGATCGACCTCAACACAGAAAAATTCCAGTCCGCGGGGGGCGGCGACATCTGGCTGGCCAGATTCGACAATGGTGGCAACCCACTCTGGCAGAGGCAGGCAGCCTGTTCGGGAACCGCCTCCAAGCCCGCCCTGGTGATGGACGCCAGCGGCATCCTCTGCCTGGCCGGGGAATTCAGCGGCACTCTCAGCCTGGGAACCCTGAGCATCTCTTCCGGCGGCGAGACCGATATCTTCGCGTCCAGCCTCGATCCAGCCGGCAGCTGGCTTTGGGCGCAAAAGACCGACGGAGCCAAAACCGAGTCCCTGCGCAAACTGACCCTGACGGAAGACGGCGCCTTCATCATTGGCGGCTCCAGCACCGGCAACCTGACCCTGGGTTCGGGCAATGTGGGTTCCAAGCCCGATCCCGCCGGCAACGTCCTGTTCATCTCGCGCCTCGGCGCCGACGGGGCCTGGAATTGGGGCAGCCGGGTGCAGCAGCTCTCCGCAGAATGCCGCAAAAAATGTTTCGACACCGATGCCAACGGCAACACCTGGTTCGCGGACAACCTTTACGGCAACCCTCTGCCCAACCCCATCTACGAAGGCGCCATGAGCGTGATTTCCAGCTTGAACCTGCTGGACAGCAAGGGGAAAAAACTCTGGACCCGCGCCGTGGAGGGAACGGACGTTTCCATCGATTGGATCAGTGCCGGACGCCAGAGGGACGTGTTTGTGGCCGGAACTTTTTCCGGCAGCCTCACCCTGGGCAGCTCGAAGTTTTCCGCGGAAGGCCAGAGGGCCCAGTTTTACGCCCGCTTCGATGCCGACGGCAAATGCCTTTGGGCCCGCAAATGGCTGGGAACGGAACTTCACTTTCTGGAAACGGATCCCACCGGAAATCTCTATCTGGTGGCCAAATACAGGCCCTATATCGATGCTGGCGGAGAACCCTTCTATCTGAACCAAGAGGAAGGAAAGCTTTTCGTGGCTGGCCTGGATGAAGAAGGCAACTGGCTCTGGACCGCCCAGACCGATTCCAGGCTGGCCTTGGACCTGCTGGGCGCGGAGTTCGATCCCAAAGGAAACCTGCGGGTTACGGGATCCTGCTCCGGCGAGATGAGTTTCGGCGCCCTGTCGCCCTGATCCCGGGGGCTTTTCAGCCGCCCGGACGCGCCGTCAGGAGTAAACGAGCAGTTCTTTGCCCGCGTTCGCCCAGCAGTGGCGGACCTCACCCACAAAGATGGTGTGGTCTCCGCTGCGCACCTGGGACGTAACCTCGCATTCAAACACCGCCACCGCGTCTTTGAGAACCGGCAGCTTGCGCAGTTTTCCAGGCATGGTTTCCACCGCTCCTTGGGCAAACTTGTCGTTGTCCCGGCCGGAGGTGGAACCGGCCATGGCGCAGAGCGGCTTCATCTCCACCGAGGGAAAGACCAGGTTGAAAAACCTGTTTTCCAGCAGGCATTCATGCGAAAAGCGGCTGTGGCCGATCGAGATGGCGAACATGGGCGGCTGGATCGAGGTTCGCATGAACCATTCCAGCGTGATAAGATTGTAGCCGCCGCCAGGCTTTTCCGTTACGGCGAGGGCGACTTTCGCGGGCAGATGCACCAAGCCGTAGGCGTTGGTCAGATCGGTCTGTTTCATTATTGGACGTCCTGTGTTGTTGATACCAAGACATAATAAGCAATTTACCCGCCAGAGAAACCGCAATGTGCATAATGGCGGCAACAAGGGTTCCAGGGCCTCTCCCCAACCAGCTTCGTGTGTACGTCATTCCGAAGTGGAACGCCTTCAACCGGAGTGCCCGGAATCCAGACGGGGCGGAATGGCCAGTCCGGGACGGAAGCGGGTTCGATCCAGACTGCGTCCAGGCCGATGCCCTTTGTCCGCATTACCCCCAAAGTCTTGGCTTCCAGGTCTCGCGTAGCGCAGGATTTCCTGGCGTCCAGCGAGGAACGAGCATGGACGACAGGAAGATGGCGAGGGGCGGATGAACAGATGATCTGTCACCCACAAGGGGCTCGATTCTTCGTTTTGGTCTTTGTACGAGGGGCTCCGTCACGGCTGAAGCCGCGCCTCCACACCCTCGCTATCATTCTGTCGCCCACAAGGGGCTCGATTCACCGGTTATTCCGCATTCGAGGGGCTTACGCACCCTCGCTATCATTCTATCGCCTCTGCGAGGCTCTGCATGGCCGCCCTCGCTCCCGTCCGCCCTCCCCACGTACTGCTGACCTCCCGCCGATCTCCGGATTCGGGCATGGCTTGGACGTTACTGGAACATGGGTGGGGGATCGAGGGACGGGAAGGGGGTGAGCCCGGAGGGCGTAACAACTTAGCCCAGGGTGAAGCGCAGCAGAACCCTGGGGGGGGTGTGGAGGCATAGGATGAATGCAAGCCCCGGAGGGGCGGCACAAATGATTGCAAAATAACAGATTAGGTTAGTGTGTCGCCCCTGCGGGGCTTATCTCCCTCATTCGTCCCGTTGACCCGGGTTGCCACCCCGGGCTAAAATGTGTCGCCCCTGCGGGGCTTTCAGGGGCGGGAAGGGGCGAGCCCGGAGGGCGTAACAACTTAGCCCAGGGTGAAGCGCAGCGGAACCCTGGGGTGTGGAGGCATAGGATGAATGCAAGCCCCGGAGGGGCGGCACAAATGATTGCAAAATAACAGATTAGGTTAGTGTGTCGCCCCTGCGGGGCTGATCTCCCTCATTCGTCCCGTTGATCCGGGGTTTCCACCCCGGGCTAAGATGTATCGCCCCTGCGGGGCTTATCTCCCTCATTCGTCCCGTTGACTCGGGTTGCCACCCCGGGCTAAAATGTGTCGCCCCTGCGGGGCTTTCAGGGGCGGGAAGGGATCAAGAATCACAGGGGGAAAATTCACAAATTCACAAACCCGAAAAAATGGGTGTGAATCCATATTACCCTTTACTGATCAGCATTTCAGGCTATTCTTTCACAAAAATTCGCTACTCCCCTCCCGCCGTAGCAATAATGCAGGAATCCCTGATGCAGATGTATAACCATATATCATATATATAGATATAGATAATATATGTATTACAGTTTAATATATAATATAAAGATTAGCATAATGCACAAGGACTCTATCCCGGAGAGAGGGGAGTAACTATTTATTGTGAATAGTGGGCTCCAAACCCTTTTCTTTAAAGGGTTAGAACTATTCACAGCCATTTGTGAAGGGTTGTGAAAGAATGGTTCATGGAACAGAAATCTGACGAACTGATGGCGGTAAATATGTCAATCAAACTCTCGAAGCCGTCAGGAGAGGACAGTCAGCGAATTCCGTGGGAACCGGAACACCGGATTTATCCGGTCGGTCCACCGGATTCATCCGGTTTTTGCCGATGGACTGACAGGCCTGGTACGCGGCAGAAGATTTCCGGATAAATCCGGCGGTCCGACCAGTTGAAACTGATGTTCCGTATTAAAAAGCTAGGAGGGTTGCCCCTGCCCCGCTCGGTCATTTTTTCCACGATTCCATGATCAAAGGTGATAGAACATACATTTTCCCCACCGGTCCATGAACCCGATCTGAGGCTTCCACTCTTATCGCCTCCCGGTCGATCAATCCGGCGATGCATTCATTGAACTCCCTCTTTCTCATGTGGGAGGAGTTGAGCAGGCTGGAGTGTCCGGCTTTCCCGCCGTATTTGTTTACCAGCAGGTCCACCAGTTTGCGTTCCCCGGCGAGGCGGTCGTGTTCGCTCACGATCTCCAGGAAGGGGATGGTGGTGTTGAAGTAGAAGTCGCGGAGGTGGAGGCTTTGGGCGGCGGTTGCTTCCGAAACGTTGAAGACGCTTGACAGATATGGGGGCGTAAGTTATCTTGTCAAAAAGAAGAAAACCAAGGAGTATCCGAATGAAAACCACCCTGATCGGAATCCTGATCCTGCTGCTCAGTTTGCCCTTGCTGGCCCAGATAGATATGCCCAAACCGGACCTCAATCCCTACAGGGGAAGCGGAACCCCGCTGTTCGGCCTGAACAAACTGTCCATGAGCCATTCCCTGGGCTTTGAGGCCGGCACCAGCAGCCTCGGGCGAGGATATTACCTCTCCCGCTACACCAACCACATCCGCTACGCTTTCAATCCCAAGCTGGACCTGGAGCTCGACCTCAGTTTGGTGAACTTTGGATCCACCTCCAAGCTGGAGTTCAATTCCGACAACAGCACCAAGGTGATCCCCGAGTTCCGGCTCAGTTACCGTCCCTCGGACAGCGTTAACCTCTCCGTGGAATTCCGGCAGGGTGCGCCCTGGTACACAGGGTCTTCCAACTGGTACAACGACCAGCGGCCCTGGCCTGAAAGGTGGTAAGGTTTCTTGACACTGCTCATTGCGATCATCATTGCTGTCCTGGGCGCTGTCCTGGGCAGTTTTTTTAACGTCCTGATCGACCGCGTCCCCCGCGGCGAATCCGTGGTGAATCCCCCTTCGCACTGCACTTCCTGCGGCAAGCAACTGCCTCCGGGGCAAAACATCCCCATCTACACCTATCTCGCCCAGAAGGGCAAATGCCGGTCCTGCGGCGCGAAGATCCCCTGGCATCACCTGGCGGTGGAGATCGCCACTCCGCTGCTTTTCCTGGCTTTATTCCTGGTTTACGGGGTGGAAAGCCTCAGCTTCTGGAAATTCACGGTGATGTTCGGCTTTTTGATCCCCATCTTTTTCATCGACGCCTTCCACAAGATCATTCCGCTGGTGCTCTCGGTGCCGATGGTGGTTGCGGGTCTGGTGCTTGGTTTCATCCAGAGCGGCTACGACTTCATGAACTTCTTTTGGGTGTATCTGCTGCCGGCTTTGGGGCTGTTCGCGCTGCTCTATCTGCTGGCGCTGGCCTGGGAAAAGTTTTTCCACAAAGAGGGGCTGGGCGGCGGCGACGTGATCCTGATCCCCGCGGTGGCGGCCTTTTTTGGCGCGATCCACATCCCCTTCGTGATCCTGCTGGCCTGCCTGATGGGCATCCTCTATTTCCTGCTCTTCATCCGCAAGCCGGAGCAAGCCTTCGCCTTCGGCAACTTCATCGCCCTCGCGGCCGTGATCTGGGCCCTGGCCGGCGAACCCCTGATGCGCTCAGTGGGGCTGATCTGACAGCTGTTCGGGCCTAATCGAAGAGGGCGGAGACCAGGGTCTGGGGATCCAGCCGGAACGCGCTGCCCCTGCCTTCAAAAAACCCGTGCGCTTTGATCAGATGGATGTTTAGCGAGGTCCAAACCACGCTGATCCCGTTGACCTGATTGGTGAGCCGGGTGATCGCCTTGCGGAAAACGCCGGGGTGGCCGAAGGGACAGGGCATTTTGCCGCGATAGACTTCGGTTTGCACCAGATATTTGCCCTCGATCAATATTTCTTCCAGATAGCTGTTCCAGGAGGCCTGGGTGAAGCTTTCCATCCGCGCGGCGATCTCTTCCTGGCTGTGATCCAGGGTGGCCAGGACGGCACCGTCGTCGGCGATGATCTCGTTCAGGGGGCGGGTATCAGAACCCAGAAAGCCACTCAGGGTGGTCACTCCGGGCTGCATGCGCTGCATGGTTTTCAATTCATGGGGGGTGGGTTTCATGGCTCATCCAAAACTGTCATAGTAGATTTTTTCCACGGGCACGCCCAGATCGGTGAGACCCTTGGTGACGGCGTTGATCATGCCGGGGCTGCCGCAGAGATAGGCCTCGGTGTTCCCGGTATCGCGGATGGCGTCTTTGAAGTACGGCATCACATAGCCGGTTTTACCCTGCCAGTTGTCGCCCGGCTCGGCATGGGAGAGCACAGGTTCGTAGCGGAAATCCGGGAAGACCTGTTCGAAGGCCTTCATCTCCTCGGTGAGATAGAGGTCCCTGGGGGTGCGGGCGCCGAAGAAATAGGTCATTTTGCGCTTGGTGCCCACCACCTGCAGATGCTCCAGCATCGATTTGATGGGCGCTTTGCCGGATCCGCCGGCCACAAAGAGAATGTCCGCTTCTGTGTCCCGCAGATAGAAATCCCCGTAAGGCCCGGTGAAGTTAACGCGGTCGCCCAGCTGGAGGTGGTTGTGCACCCAGGTGGTGCAGAGCCCTTCCGGCACCAGGCGGATGATCAGCTGGATGCTGTGCTGGAGCTCGGGTTTGGACGAGATCGAATAGGCCCGGGACACGCGCTGTTTCACCTTGCCGTAGGGTTCGGTGAGCAGTTGGACATACTGCCCGGCCTTGAAATCGATGCTCTCGCCCTCGTCCAGTTTGAAGGTGACGCCCTTGATATCGTAGGTGTAATCGACTATCTCGCTGATCACGGAGGAGAATTTGCGGATGTTGAAGATACTTTCCGGGATTTGGATGGCGAGGTCGGTTTTGACTTTCACCTGGCAGCTGAGGCGAATTCCGTCGGCCAGTTCAGCCTGGCTGAGGAAAGGTTTCTCCGTGGGCAGCAGTAGTCCGCCGCCTTCCAGCACCTTGCATTTGCAGGCGCCGCAGCTTCCGCGTCCCCCGCAGGCGGAGGGCAGGAACACCTGTTTTTCGCTGAGGGAGTTCAGCAGCGTGTTGCCGCCTTTCACGGTGAGGTCGCGCTTGCCGTTGATGCTGATCATGCAGTCGCCATAGTTGTTCAGCCAGCGTTCGGCGATCACCAGCAGGATGGCCAGCACCCCGCTGATCCCGGTGAGTAAGCCAATGTCTTTCAGGATGGTCTGTAGCATGCTGAAACCTTTATTGGATGGGCGCTATGCCGGAAAAACCGATGAAGGCCAGGGCCATGATCCCGGTGATGATGAGGCTGATCCCCGCCCCCTGCAGGCCCTGGGGCACCATTTTCTCCCTCAGCCTGCCGCGGATGCCGGCCAGCATCAAAATGGCCAGCAGCCAGCCCAGGCCGCTGCCCAGGCCGTAGGCCAGCGACTGGATGAAGCTGTAATCGCGGATCACCATGAAGAGGCTGACGCCGAAGATGGCGCAATTCACCGTGATCAGCGGCAGAAAGATGCCCAAAGTGTAATAGAGGGCGGGCACGTAGCGCTCGATCAGTAGTTCCAGCAGCTGCACGAAAGCCGCGATGATGATGATGAACACGATGTATTGCAGGTATTCGATGCCGAAGGGCACCAACAGGTAGCGGTAGGCCAGCCAGTTCAGTCCGGTGGTGAACACCAGCACGAAGGTTACCGCGATCCCCAGTCCCAGAGAGGATTCCACCTCTTTGGAAACCGAGAGGTAGGAACACATGCCCAGAAAGTTGGTGAGCAGGATGTTGCTGGTGAAGATCGCCGCCCAGAACAGCAGAAAAGCAGAGATGTCCATCTTAACCCGCCTTGTAGTATTTGGTGTTCACGATCCAGATCAGCAGCGCCAGCAGGAAGAAGGCGCTGGGAGCCATCACCATGATGCTCCAGTTCGTCCACCAGGAGCCAAAGATCCTCATCCCGAACAGGGTGCCGAAGCCGAAAAGCTCCCGCACGAACGAGAGCGCCAGCAGCACCAGGGTGTAGCCGATGCCGGCCCCGATGCCGTCCACCACCGAATCCAGGGGCGGGTTTTTGGAGGCGAAGGCTTCCAACCGCCCCATCAGGATGCAGTTGGTGATGATCAGGCCGACGTAGGGCCCCAGCTGTTTGCTGATCTCAGGCAGAAAAGCTTTGAGGAGGATGTCCACCATGATCACGTAGGCTGCCATGATCAGGGTCTGGGCGATCATGCGCACGCTGCGGGGGGTGTATTCGCGGATCAGCGAAACTGTGAGGCTGGAAAGCGCCAGCGCGAAGATCACCCCGATCCCCATGATCAGGCTGTTCAGCATCAGATTGGTTACCGCCAGCGACGAACAGATGCCCAATATCTGCTTCCAGACGGAGTTTTCCCTGAAAGCGCTGGTTACAAATATCTCTTTGCGCGTCATTTGCTTTCCTCCCTGAGGGATCCGGCCACGCGGGACAGTTCACTGCCCAGCATGTCGGTAACGGCCTTGCTGGTGATGGTGGCCCCGGTGATCTGGCGGATCTGCGCGGGCCCGAGTTCCGCCTGGCCTTCCGGCACCAGTTCCAGCTCCACCGCGCCGCCGGCTTCCAGCACCCGCTTGCGTTCAAACTGGGAGGTGAACCACTCTTCCTCGATGCGTCCGCCCAGGCCCGGGGTTTCCACCTGTTCGTAAACGTTGATCCCCAGCAGGGTCTGCAGGTCCGGAGTGGTGGCCGCCAGGGCCCGCATGGTTCCCCAGAGGCCTTTCCCCGTGATGTCGAAGACATAGGCGATCAGCTTCCCGTCCACTTTCGCGGCGAAGGCGGGGCGGGCGAAGCCCTCTTCCCTGCCCAGATATTGCGTGAAACTGCCCGGATAGGCGGCCATGATCTGGGCCGCGCTGGACCCGCTGAGGCTGGCCAGGCTGTCCGCGCAGAGCGCCAGAACGGCCTTTTCATAGGCCTCGCGCCTTTGCCTGTCGATGCGGGGCTCGTTGCTGCGGAACATCAGGGCCAGGATGCCCACGAAGACAACGCTCAGAAGCAGGATGAACAGCACCGGGTAAACCGGCCTGTCCCGAAAGCTGGTCTCATTTGCCATGGGCCACCGCCTTCTTTGAGGTCAGGGCTTTCAGCCCGTGCTCGATGATCGGCATCAGGGAATTGGTGATCAGCAGGGCGAACATGAAGCCCTCGGCAAACAGGGAGTAGCGCCGGATGAAAACGGTGAGGAAGCCGGTGAGGCCGCCATAGATCCAGAGGGCGGGGTTCGTTTTGGGCTGCGAGATGGGATCGGTGACCATGAACACGATGCCGAACAGCGCTCCGCCGGCGCCCAGCAGGAAGAGGGGATTTTGCCCGGGATAGAACATGAGGCTGAACAGCAGGATGCCGCCGAGGGTGGCCAGCATCGGGATCCATTTGGCGCTCTTCGTGGCCAACAGATATATCCCCGCCAGGATGATCAGCAGGGCGGAGGTTTCCCCCAGCGAGCCGGCCTCGAAACCCAGCCAAGTATTCTGCCAGGTGGTGGTGATCGCCTGCCCCGCGCGCGACTGGCCCAGGATGGTGGCGCCGGTTTGCATGGCGCTGCCGGCGCTCCAGCGGGCGAATCCGCCGGGCCAATCCGCCGCCAGGAACGGCTTCACCCAAGCCACCGTCATCTGCTGGGGAAAGGACACATAGACGAAGGTGCGGCCCAGGATGGCCGGATTGAAGAGGTTGGCGCCAAAGCCGCCAAACACCATCTTGCCGAAGGCCACGGCCACCACGCTGCCCAAAGCGGCCATCCAGAGCGGGATGGTGGGCGGCAGCGTCAGGGCCAGCAGGCTGCCGGTCACAAACACGGCCATGGAGACCTTTCCACCTTTTTTATGGCGGATGAACAGATATTCCGTGCCGAAGGCGGCCAGGTTCGAGACCAGCACAACAGCAACGCACCGCCAGCCGTAGATGAATACGGAAAAGAGCAGCAGCGGGACCAGCGAGTAGAGCACCCGGTTCATCACCGGCTGTTTGAGGATCAGGGTTTGAAGCTTCACTTCCCACACTCCTGAGCTTTGATGTTTGGCTCCGCGCGGAGCCCGGACTGGAAAGCGTCCCAGATCCGCATGAAGGTTTGAAAATCCTGCTCCTGCCCTCGCGTGAGCCAGATCTCCAGCTGTTCGGAATCCCGCGCCCGGGTGTGCGTGGCCAGCCCTTCCACCGCTTCCAGCAGAAAGCCGAACAGCTGCTGCCGCTTGGGCGGAATGTCCAGCCGCAGGAACGTGGGCGCGCTCAGCTCACCGTTCACGGGCGTCACCAGTCTTCGAAAGGCGTGTTGTCCAGCAGAGTGGTGTCGGCGATGGCCTCTTCGGCAACCACCGGCTCCGGCCCCCGGCTCATGTACATGCGCACCACCGAACCCTGTTCGATCTTGGATCCCACCCCCGGAGTGCAGCGGATCACCGTGTTGGGGGCATAGCTGTCTGAATAGAGGGAATCCGCCACCTGGCCCTTTAGCCCGGCGCTAACCAGGGTGTAGTAGGCTTCCTGGTAGCTGAGCCCCACCACCGAGGGCACCCCCACCTTGCGGGAGCCGCGGCTCACGCGCAGGTAAACGGTCCCTTCCGGCGTGATCAGCTCGCCTCCCATGGGGTTTTGTTCCAAAACTGTGTCCACCCGCTCGGTTTCCGACCAGATGGAATCCTTGACCACGGCGTGCAGGCCCAGTTCGCTAAGGGTCTGCCTCGCGGCCGCCGAGCTCTTGCCCACGAGGTCTGGCACCTCGATCTGCTGCGGAGCGCGGAAGATGATGGGAAAGATGATCTGGCTGGTGATGAAGGCGCTGAGAAAGATTATCCCGGCCCCGATCCCAGCTGTCAGCCAAAACTTTTTGCTTTTCTCGCTGGCCACGGTGTGTTACCTCGTTTTGATCATTTTGGCGGCGAAAGCCCCGTCCATGTTATGGCGGAACGGCAGGCTGCGGAACATCCCTCCCGGGCAAAGGTCCCGGGGAAGCTTTTCCACGGCGTCAATCAATGTAAAGCGCGGATTCCTGGCAAGGAATTTCTCGATCTGGCGCTCGTTTTCGTCCGGATTCATGGTGCAGGTGGAATAGACCATGATCCCTTCCGGGCGCACAAAACTGGCTCCCAGGTCCAGAGCCCGTTCCTGCAGCTTCACCAGTTCCTCGATGTTCTGATGCGCCTGCCAGCGCAGGTCCGCCTTGCGCCCGAACACTCCCCAGCCGGAACAGGGGGCGTCCACCAGCACCCGGTCGTAAGCCGGGGCCACCGGTCCGTAGCGGAAGGCGTCGGAAACTATCAGTTTGATGTTGTTCAGCTGCAGCCTGTCCGCCGCCTGCTTCAGCAGTTTCATCTTGTTGGGGATCTTGTCCACGGCCACCACTTCGCCGCTGTTGTTCAGGATCTCGGCGATGTAAGAGCATTTCCCGCCGGGCGCGGCGAAGAGGTCCAGAATGTTCTCCTCCGGTTTGGGGTCCAGCAGTTCCACGATCAGCGCGGAGGAGGTGTCCTGGATGGAAAAATAGCCTTCGGAAAAAGCCACGTCGTCCAGCACCGCGTCCGCCTCATCGGTGAGCAGGGTCATCTTCCCCACCGGGGAGGGGGTCACCCGGATCTCGCGTTTGGCGAAGTATTGGATCAGCTTCTCCCGGGTGGTGGCGGTGCCGTTCACCCGCAGGTGCAGCTTGGGATTCTCATTGTACCAGATGGCCAGGTATTCGGTGTCTTCCTCGCCCCAAAGGGTGATCCAGCGTTCGATCAGCTCCGGCGGGTAGGAGTGTTCGCTGGCGATGCGCGGGATGGGGTCGGTGGGCCAGACCACCTCCGGGTTTCGCTGCCAGGCACGCAGCATGGCGTTCACGAAATCCCCCACCTTGTCGCCCAGGTTTTCCTTGGCCAGTTCCACGGTCTCGTTGATGGCCGCGTGGGCGGGGATGGAATCCAGATACATCAGCTGGTAGAGGCCCAGATATAGCCAGGCCTTGATCTTGATGTCGGTGGCGGCGAATCTGGCCGCGTCGGCGTGCTGGGCCAGGATGTAGTCCAGCTTTCCGCGCAGCTTGATCACGCCCTTCACCATGCTGTAAAAGAGGGCCACGTTCGCGTGGTCGTTCTTCAGCCGCTTGGCGCGCTGACGCAGCAGGGTGTCCGAGAACTCCCTGTCCTTGAAAACTCTCAGGATGGTCTGATAGGCTTCTTTGCGAACCATTTAGCGGCTTCTCTGGTAAAGGCGGCGGATCACTTCCTTGATCAGCTGTTCGGTGGGCTGGGCCTGCGCTTCTTCGCCCATCAGGCTCAGTTCGCGGCGCACGTCTTTGGGGCTGAAACCCAGGGTCTGCAAGGCGTTTTCCACCTCTGTGACCTTGTTTTCCTCCACGCCCAGCTGGCCGGGTTCGGCGAAATCCATCAGGTGCCGCAGCTTGCCCTTCAGCTCGATGATCAGCCTTTGCGCGCTTTTCAGGCCTATGCCTGGCACCTTGGTGAGCATGGCGCTTTCCTCACGCTCGATGGCTTTCACGAAAGTGGGTATGGGTAAAGTGGAGATGATCGACAGCGCGCTTTTGGGTCCCACCCCGGAGATGCGGTTCAGCTGTTGGTAGAGCTCGCGTTCGGCGGGCGTGGCGAACCCGAAGAGGCGCACGTCGTCCTGCGCCACGTGCAGATGGGTGAAGAGTTTGCAGGGTTGCCCCGCGGCCGGCAGGGTTTCAAAGGTGCTGATGGGGATCAGCAGTTCAAAAGCCAGGCCCATGGCGGTTTCCACCACCGCGTTCACCGGGCTTTTGTGGATGAGGGTGCCGATAATGTGGTCGATCATGTTTGATATTTGATCCTGTGATGGTGGCAGAGCGCCAGGCCCAGCGCGTCGTAGGCGTCGTCCTGGACCGGCGGTGCCTTCAGTTTCAGCAGCTGGCTCACCATGAAGCGCACCTGCTGTTTGGAGGCGTTGCCATTTCCCACCACCGCTTTTTTCACTTCGCGGGGGGTGTATTCGAAGATTTGCACCCCGTGGCGGGCCAGCGTTAGCAGGATCACCCCGCGGGCGTGGCCGAGGGTGAACACGCTGCGGATGTGCTTGTGGAAAAACATGCTTTCCACCGCCGCCACCTCCGGCTTGTATTCGGCCAGAACCTTGTCCAGGGCCGTGTAGAGCATGTCCAGCCGGGTGGGCAGGTCTTTTTCCTTGATCAGGTTCACCACGTCGCAACCGGCCCCGATGATCCGCCGGCCTTCGATCTCCAGCAGGCCATAGCCGCAAAAGCGGCTGCCGGGGTCGATCCCAAGGATGATCACTATTCCTGGCTGAGGGCTTCCATCACGGAGTCGGAAACCTCAAAATTGGCATAGACCTTCTGCACGTCGTCCAGGTCCTCCAGCATTTCGATCAGCTTGAAGAGCTTGGGCGCGATGTCATCCGCGTTGATGGTGGTTTTGGGAACCCTGGTCAGTTCGGCGTTTTCCACCGGCAGGCCCAGTTTCTCAAATTCCGCCAGCACGGTGTGGAATTCGCCGGGGGCGGTGTAGATGTCAAAATATTCCCCGTTTAGCTCGATGTCCTCCGCGCCGGCTTCCAGGGCCTGCAGCATAAATTCGTCTTCATCGAGGCCGGCCGAGGGAACGTTGAAATAGCCTTTCTGGTCAAAGTTCCAGGCCACGGCCCCGCTTTCCGCCAGGTTGCCGCCGTATTTGGAAAAAGTGTGGCGCAGATCGGCCACGGTGCGGTTCTTGTTGTCGGTCATCACTTCCACCACAATGCCGATGCCGTTGTGCCCGTAGCCTTCGTAGACGATCTCTTCGTAGGCGGCGCCTTCGATCTCGCCCGTGCCGCGCTTGATGGCGCGTTCGATGTTTTCCCGGGGCATGTTGGCCGCTTTGGCGGTGAGAATGGCCGTGCGCAGGCGGGGATTCATTTCGGAGTCACCGCCGCCGTTTTTGGCGGCCAGGATGATCTCTTTGACGATGCGGGTGAAAAGCTGGCCGCGTTTGGCGTCGGCCGCGCCTTTTTTGTGTTTGATCGAACTCCACTTGTTGTGTCCGGACATACAAACCTCTTTATCTTTATTGAATTACATCAATTGATCCGTCCAAACCAGTCTCAGGCCGGGGCAGAAAAATGTCAAGCAGTAAAAAAGGGGAAGGCTGTGTGATCAACCTTCCCCGGAATCTGAAGCCTGCTGTGACAGCAGGGATTTTATGCTTCGGAATCCTGCCAGGCGGCGATCACTTTGGCCGCTATGTCGTCAGGAACCTTTTCGTAGTGCGAGAATTTTTGGGTGAAGCGTCCCCTGCCCTGGGTGAAGGACTTGAGGGCGGGATAGTAAAAGTACATCTCGGCCACGGGCATCTGCGCGTTCAGATACTGTTTCTTGCCGCGCTGTTCCATGCCCATGATGCGTCCGCGCCGGGTGTTGATGTCGCCCATCACGTCGCCCATGTATTCGCTGGGAACGATGATGGTGAGCTCGTGGATGGGTTCCAGCAGGATGGGGCGGCATTTCTTGAAGCCTTCCTTCAGCGCCATCGAAGAGGCGATCTTGAAGGCCATTTCCGAGCTGTCCACATCGTGATAGCTGCCGTAATAGACTTCCACGCTCACGTCCACCACCTGATATCCGGCCACCACGCCTTTGTCCATGGTTTCCACCAGGCCTTTTTCGATGGCGGGAACGAAGTTCGAGGGGATCACGCCGCCCACGATGGCGTTGATGAATTGAAAGCCTTCGCCGCGTTCGGTGGGTTTGATGCGGAAATAGACTTCGCCGTACTGGCCGCGGCCGCCGGATTGCTTTTTGTGGCGGTATTGCGATTCCGCGCCCGCGGTGATGGTCTCTTTATAGGGAATGCGCGGTTCCTTCATCATGGCATCCACTTTGTAGCGGTTTTTCAGCTTTCTGAGCACCAACTGCAGTTGCTGTTCGCCCATGCCGGAGATCACGTTTTCGTGGGTTTCCAGGTTCAGGTCGAACCTGATGGTGGGGTCTTCCGCGATCACGCGCTGCAGGCTGCTGCCGATCTTGTCTTCGTCGCTCTGGTTGGCGGCGCGGATCATCTGCCAGTAGGTGGCGGTGGGAAGTTCCGGCACCGGCAGGCTCATATCGCTGCCCAGGGCCACGATTGTATTGAGGGCTTTGGCGTTTTTCAGCTTCACCATCGCTCCGATCTCGCCCGCTCTGATCTCCTGGGTGTCGCTGCGGTTTTTGCCCAGCATGTAATACATGTTGCCGGCTTTGTCTTTGGCGTCCTTTTCAGGGATGTAAAATTCCATGCCGGCTTTGAGGGTGCCGGAGAAAATGCGCACATAGGCATAGTCGCCCATGTTCGGATCGGCGTAGAGCTTGAACACATAGCCCAGCAGCTCGCCGTCGGCGGTGGCGGTGAATTCGGCCGGCTCGCCGTTTTTCAGCACCTGGATGGGATTGGCTTCCTCGGGCGAGGGCAGGTAGTCGCAAACCGCGTCCAGCAAGGCCATAACGCCGGCCCCGGTGTGGGCGGAACAGGCGAAGGCCGGGCAGATGTCGCCGTTGGCCACGGCCTGTTTGAGGCCTTTGAGCAGTTGTGCGTCGCTCAGTTCCATGTTTTCCAAAAAGGTGTTGAGCAGTTCCTCGTCGGTCTCCGCCACCGCTTCCATCAGGTGCAGGCGGGCGTCGTCCACGGCACTCTGCATGTCGGCCGGGATCTCGCCTTCGCCGGCGGGACGGATGGCTTTCTGGCGGATGATGTCCACCACGCCTTCAAAGGTGTTTTCCTTGCCGATGGGCAAATGCACCGGGATCGGATTGAGGCCGGCATTTTCGTGGATGGATTCCAGGGTCTTGAAGAAATCCGCGTGTTCGTTGTCCATGCGGTTCACCACCACGATCTTGCCCACCTTTCTCTGCTCGAGCTGCTCGATCGCCAGTTCCAGGCCCACTTCGAAGCCGCTGGCGGCGTTCGCCACCAACACCGCGTTTTCCACGGCCGGAATGGCCACGATCGCGTCACCGATGAAATCGGGGGTTCCCGGGGTATCCAGGATGTTGATCTTGTGGTCCTTGTGGTTCAGCCAGCCCAGGCTCAGGCTCAGGGACATCTTTTTGGCCGTTTCTTCGGCGTCGAAGTCCATCACGGTGTTGCCTTCGTCGATCTTGCCCAGGCGGCTGGTGGTGTGGGTCAGATGGAAGATCTGTTCCGCCAGGGTGGTCTTGCCCGCGCCGCTCGCTCCCATCAGGAGGAGGTTGCGCAGCTTGGAAAGTTTGTATTCTTTCATTTGGTCCTCGTTTCTCTATTCTATCTACTTTATAAAAATAGTTATTAGCCGTTTTCGCGGACTTCATCCGCCCAGAATAAGTCAGATTTTTTCATCAGCCATAGTTGTCAAACGCTTTTTTCCGCTGAGGCTTTTCCCGATGCGGGAGCCAATTCCAAGCGGTGATGTCCGTACACGCTGTTTTCGGGCAGGCTGGCGTTGGATTATTTATTAGCAATCAGTCTGAGTTGATGATATGAGAAAGCCTGGGCGTCACTCAGGTCTCGATGAATTTCTCCCTCGATAAATTTAGCTTGACACATTTATCAAATCCGATTTATTGTTTTTCATAGAATTCAGACAAATTCTGGAGGAAAGGATGACTTGTCTAAAAGGTTTTATGCTCTGTGCGGCAATGCTCTTAGTCATTATTGGATTATCGGCACAAGCGTATGAATGGTCATGGGCAAATAGTGCTGGAGGAGGTCATGGCTTCGGTGATTATGGATATGCGATAGCAAGCGATAGCCAAGACAATCTATATATATCTGGAACTTTTTCAGGAACTGCATCTTTTGGACCTACTACGCTAAACAGTAGTGGTGATACCGATATATTTGTAGCAAAGCTAGATACTAATGGTAATTGGCTTTGGGCAAAAAAGGCTGGAGGTTCTTTGGGTGATGGTGGTATTGGGATTGCGGTAGATGGAGAAGACAATGTATGTCTGACTGGATATTTTCGTGGATCAGCAACATTTGGTTCAAATACTATTACTGCCAGTGGAAATGAGGATTTATTTGTAGCCAAACTTGATGCAAGCGGCAATTGGCTCTGGGCAAAAAAGGCTGGGGGGTCTGGTAACGATTATGGCGCGAGTATCGCGGTTGATATCAATGCAAATATCTACTCAACCGGGTATTTTGAAGGAAATGCTAACTTTGGAACCACATCCCTATCAAGCTACGGCTCTTATGATATCTTCATAACCAAATTGGATTCAAACGGTAATTGGCTTTGGGCAAAAAAAGCAGGAGGAGTAGGAAACGATAGTCCTAGTGACTTGGCTGTCGATAGTGATGGAAATGTCTTTATAACAGGAGGTTTTTTAGAAACTGCTAACTTTGGTACCACATCGCTATCGAGCAATGGATCTAATGATATCTTCGTGGCGAAACTGGATACAAATGGTAACTGGCTCATGGTAAGAGGAGCTGGGGGACCAAGTACTGATGTCCCTTACGGAATCGCCCTGGATGCTGATGGCAATGTGTATCTGACAGGACTCTTTGATTTTTATTCCTACTTTGGCTCTATTACTTTGCAACCCTTTGGTTATTATGATATCTTTATTGCCAAGCTTGATTCTAGCGGCAACTGGGTCTGGGCACAAGAAGCAGGGGGAGTAGATAGTGATATTAGCTATGACATAGCAGTGGATGAAAATACGAACATTTATCTTACCGGAAATTTTAAAGGAAGTTCTACCTTTGGTACCACATCGCTATCGAGCAATGGATCTAATGATATCTTCGTGGCGAAACTGGATACAAATGGTAGTTGGCTAACGGCAATACGAGCGGGAGGAATAAATCAGGATTATTGCAGAGGAATCACTGTTGACGAAAATGGATGCGTTTTCCTAGTCGGTTCTTTCGAGTTTGGTTCATCTTTCGGAACGGTATCCCTTGTAAGTAATGGACACGCAGATGTATTCATCGCAAAGCTATCGCCCCCTGATCCTATAGCTTCCTTTACTGCCGATGTTACCGAAGGTATTAGTCCCTTGGACATTCAGTTTACAGACTCTTCTTTACCAGGCGGAGCACCTATTACTGATTGGTTTTGGGATTTCGGTGATGGAGGAACTTCCTTTGCACAAAATCCTATCCACACGTATCTTGTGGCAGGTACTTACAGCATTAGTCTTTCAGTTACAAACGGATTGAATTTGAATTCAATAAAAGTGAGGATAAACTACATATCAGTTTTAGACCAGATCTATTACATAGATTTAATATCATCTTCACCTGTAAATTTCGGCTCAGTATATGTAGAAGAGCAATCAGCCTATCAAGAGGTAGAGTTAATCAATTCAGGTACAATGGATATCAATATCAGTGATGCGCATTTTGTCTCTACACCACTGCATTTTGAGTTTGTTAATCCTTTTAGGGATATAGTTCTCAGCCCTGGTGAGACGGATTCTATAATGGTACGTTTCACTCCTCACGCAGTGGGGTCGATGACGGATACTCTTTTCATTGTGAACAACTCCACGAATCTTCCTATACTAAGTGTAACGCTTAATGGAACTGGATTACACGTTCTACCTAAAGCTCCACAAAATCTAAGTATAACCGTTAGTGGCAACGATGCATATTTGAGCTGGGATGCAGTTACTCAGAATACACACGATCAAGAGATTGTACCTGATTATTACATCATATACATCTCCAGTGATCCCTTCGGGTCATATACTATGATGACATTAACACCTAATCTCAACTACACTCATTCTTATGTAGGGTTAGGTGCTGAGCGCATGTTCTATCGAGTGACTGCAGTTAAATTCTATCGGGATGATCTTTCACCTTCAGAATTGGACGCATATCTTAGGAGGAATGTAACTCCTGGTATGACAGAAACTGATGTACGAGCATTATTGAATGAGTTAGATTAGTCTACCCGTGCCCAAAACAACCTTGGGCTCTGTTATAACCATAGCCCGGGCGTGTTCAAGAATGTGGAAGGGCACATTTCTGGTATTTGCTGACCGCAACCGATGGCAGCGAAGTATCCCAAAGTAACATTGACATAATCGAACAAAAGCTGTCGCCTAAGCAGCAAAGCAAGGTCCAGGCCCGGGCGACGAAATGGTTCGAGGAGCACCAGTAAGTATCTGAAAGGCGCACCAATAAACAAGCTTGGGCAGTTGGAGCCAGGGAACATTGGCTAAAACACGCAGTTTACAGCAGCGTGATCGTCAACTGCTGCAAAGGTACTAAAAAAAATAGATCGGGCCTTCAAGGCTATTCTAAGCTCGATTAAACGGCATATCAGGAAGGCTCTGCAGTCTCGCGCGCGTGCTATTTTCATTCCAAACAAAAAAATAATTTGCTTTTTCCGGAATTTGCATTATATTATATATAATGGGAAATTTTAGAATTTTTTGGCGGGCACCGGAGAAACCGATGCCATGCCCATATAACTTGGCAATATCGGCACCAAACACTTCGAGCACATATATGAACATAAACAATAAAACTAAAAAAGCAAAAGCAAAAAAACATAAACAGATCCAAAACAGGTGTTTATCAAACATCAGAAAAAACAGGCTCCCAAGTGGAGCGAAAGGAGACAAGATGCCCAATAGTCAAAGTTCAGTGCCCAACGTGGATACTGAACAGAGTATCAACGGTGTTCCGATGCCAACAACCATTCCGGGACCCACGAGAACTACAACCGCTGCGATAGCAGCACATAATCCCATCTTAGGAGAAAATATGCCAGAAGCTACCCAAGAGATGCAAGTAGATGTTGCGTCTAAATCTAAATCCCAAACGTCAGAAGATAATATGATCGCGGTCGGGTTCACTCCCGATCTGCTGGATTTAACACTTGAACAAAAAACAGAAATTTGCAACCAACTAACCCAGAACCCCAATCCAGACAATCTTGGGGAAATTCTATATTCTCTGGGATTTCGCAACAACAATGGCAAGATATCCTTTGTTAAGAAGAATGTCGTATACGAAGTAAACCAACAAGAACTCATACAAAGCTTCCGATACTGTTTCTCGGGACAGCTACCACAGCTGAAAGCCGCGTTCTTTGGTAGAATTGGAACCCTGACGAACCAAACCGCGTTGAAGCACATAGCCGGATATGATCCCGAAATTGATGGGTATCCCTGCCGGCATGACCGATACCATTTCTACACTCCCTATCTCAATGGAGTGCTTAAAGTAGATGGAAAAGGTTACATAAACATAATACCTTATGAAGGGTTCAATATGCTGGTGAACGCATCTGAGATCAGACCTCGTCCAGTTTTAGTTACCGACGAAACTGTTAAGGAATCATACTGGCAACGATCTGATTTTTGGAAATTTACGAAGAATCAAGCAACCGACCCTATCAGCAAGTCATTCGATCCTGATTTGCATGAGGCGATCAGGATGGCAGTGGTAAAAATAATGCATCAATATCATAATAAGACCTTTGCACATAATCCTCAGGGTCTGGTTAAAAAGTAAGAGCATTTAGGATCAAAAAGTAGTTTTTGAAATCTGCAAATAATTCTTGACAAAATAGATAGGCTCATATTTTGTCACTCTAT
>JAJBAV010000030.1 GCA_020532085.1 Candidatus Cloacimonadota bacterium
CAAGATGAAAACAATGCAATTGGTCGCTTGGCCTTACATAGATTGTGAGTAACGAGGGATATCAGATGCCCTCAAACAACCGGAGAAACAATGAGTTGGAATTTACACCAACATTTGGGACTCAACACTAAAAAATCCCCTAAAATGCAACCCATCTATTTGCCATAGATAGAGATAACCATGTTATCTGCAAATAAGACTTGAGAATCCGTTTTATGGACCCAGTCCAGACCGAGAGTTATTTACTGATGCGGTCAAAAGCACTACTGGCGCAGCACAAAAAATGAGCTAATAGTTTTCCCAAATTCGATGGTCTGAAAACACCCTGAAATGAGTCCAAATTTGCAAAAACCCTGATACTGAAAAGTCCAAAAAAGTCCAAAGACCACTGTGACACAGTCTAAAGTCAGTCCTATTCATCTCACGAACCAATAAACAGTTACGACCACTGTGACAGGTGATACCCAGTTGCAAGTTTGGGTGATACTTTATAATAGGACAGATCCTCCATGGCTCCCAATATCAATACGGTATCAATACGGAATCAATACGGATTTCATCCGTATTGATTCCGTATTGATACCGTATTGATATTGGGAGCGACCCAAGGAATAAGCATTTTCAAAAAACCTTGTGATAACTCAATATTCTGCTTGACACATTTGGAATAAAATATACTGTAAATGCAATGGCGACCTGTAACCATTTTACACGATCAAAAAATCAGCATTACGGGGAGGAATCATCGTGCACGAAGAACTGAAGGACTATCTTTTGAACCAGGGCAAAGCACCGCTGGACTATGTGCTGGATAAATTTGAGAAGCACGAGATCGTGCTTTTGGGTGAGATGCACTACATCCGCCAGCAAACTGAGCTGTATCACCGGCTGATACCATTCCTGCCGGAGCATGGCGTAAACCTGATCGCCACAGAATTTGGACGCAGGGAAGATCAAGCTCTCATCGACGCGTTGCTGGGCAAAGAGCAGTTCGACCTACCTTTGGCAAAGCTGATCTTGCTCCGTCAAGATGCGTTTTGGGGATACCGGGAGTATCTGGACATCTACAGGTTGATCTGGGAACAAAACCGCAGGAATCCCCCGGACAGGCAAATCCGCTGCATCGGCTTGAACGATCCATACAATTGGAAGCTGTACAATAAGATATGCCGGGAACAAAAGCGCCAGCCCAACGCCGGGGAGATCAAACTGATCTGGCAGGATTGCGATGAAAAAAACTGGCTGCGCGCGCTGAAAAGTTTCCACGTACCAGGCGTCACCAAGGTTTTGGGCATCATGGGTTCCCATCACGCCTTCACCCGCTATCGCGAACCGGATTTCACCAGGGAGGGTGGGCATAAAGTGTTTGCCGGGTTCAATAAAGTCCGTTTTGGCAACCATGTCCATAACGAATATGGAGAAGCGGTTTGCAACGTCTGCTTTTACGATCCCTGGGACAGCCAGGAGTTCGACGCTCCTCCACAGGCCCCCGGCGGTGGTATCATCGGGGATATCATCGGCCCGCGCTTCTCTGAATTGGCTTTTGATATCAAAGACAGCCCCGCGGGCGAACTGACTGATGATAGTTACTACGCTCTGGGTTACGAGGATTTCAGGCTGAGAGACATCACCGACGGCATGATCTATACCTGCAAGTTCACGGAGTTCAAGGCTTTGACTGCGATCCCGGATTTTATTGATGCCGATAACTTGCAGGAATTTCGCGATTTCGCGCCCTTCAATGATATGACGGATAAAAGTTGCGAAGAGATAAATCGGGCCGTCGCTGAATGGGCTGATATCTGGTGAGAGGGCGCTTCGCCTCTTCTACGCCATCAAGACAGGAGGCCGCGCACCGGGTTTGTCCGCAGGTCGGCGTGAACAATCAGCAGCAGGAGGGATGGTTTCCCACTGCTATGTGTCGATCAGGCTTTTGAGGTTTTTCAGCCGGTTGGCGAGGTCGGCGGCAAACTGCTCATCCGAGGCATCCGGATCGCGGGTGGCTTGCCAGACCTGGCAGGGCGCTTCGCCGCATTCGGCGCAGGAGGAGAGGCCTTTGTCCCTCACGCATTGGAAGATGGGGCAGTATTCCTGGTTGTAAAAAACGGCCCAGGGAATTTTTCCACCCAGTTCCACGCAGCCTTCACATTCGGCTTTATAGGCCCGGCAGTCGGTGGAACAGCAAACACCGCAAACACTTAGCACTTTCATGGTTTTACTCCTGGCCCGAAGCTTCAGGCGCGAAAGGATCAGGCACCAGTTCTTTCAAAATGGCGAGGGCGTGTTCCTTGGCCCCGGCGCCGTTTTCCGCCACCGGCCCCACGCAGGAGGGGCAGCCATCCTGGCAGGGGCATTTGGAAACAAGTTCCAGGGCTGCTTTCAGCACCTGGTCATGAAGGTCGAAGAGCTTGCGCGAGAGGCCGATGCCGTCGGAGATGTTGTCGTAAATGAGGATGGCGGGCCGGTTTCCGGCCAGGGGTGAATTGTCCTCGCAGAAGACGTCGATGTCCTTGCGATCGCACATCACGAAGAAGGGAGCCAGGTTCACCAGCAGGTAACCGAGGGCGGCGATCCCGCTCTGAATCTGCACATTCTGCTCCGCGAGGCGGTGGCAGCGGGGACAGAGGGTCACCAGATTGGCGGGCGCGTTGGCCTCCTCCGCGCTGGCGAATTTGCGGAAGGGGACGAGGTGGTGGACGTGGTGGGCGGTTTCGGTTTCGGCCAGGCCGCAGTGCTGGCAGATGAAGTTGTCGCGTTTACGCGCGGCAGCGGAGATCAGCCCCCAGTCCTTGCCGTAGTCGTTTTTTTCCACATTCCAGAGGCCCTGGGCCTTCACCCGGGCGACGGTTTTATCGGCCAGGCCGATCCACCAGGCCACGGTTTGCAGCCTTGTGGGAGGCAGGTCCAGCGGTTCGCGGCCGATTATCTCCTGGGTGTAGAATTTGAGTTTTTTGAAGCCGGTGATGGTGGTGGTAACGGTCACCCGGCCCAGATACTTGTCCGCGCCATGAGTTGGCTGGCGGTTCATGAGGGCGTGGGCCTCGATCTCGGTGTCGCGAGTGGTTTGGGTGAAATAATTCACGTCCGCGGTTTCGATCTCAGCCTTGCGCTGCTCGAGGTCGAGTTTGGTGACCAGCCAGGTTTCGCCGCGGTCCAGGTAGATGGCGCCCGGATGCACCATCCAGAGAGCGCTGGCGCCGTCCACCCAGCCGATGAGTTCCTCGCCGGCCAGGATCTGCACCTGGTCCGAAATGTTGCGCAGCGAGACCTCCGCGGCGGGGTAAGCCTCCGGAACGCCGATGTAGCGCGGGCCGGCCTTGCGCACCTTTCCTTCTTGCACCAGCACTTCCAGATGGGGGAAGATGTGCTCCGGGCCCAGGCTGCCAAAGCCTTCGCTTTCCAGCAGGGCGAGGTCGTGGATGGCACAGAGCAGCTGGCTTTGCAGGATCTCGCGGTGGTCCGGGGAAATGAGGGCGTGTTCGGGATTGTTGTCGAAAAGGTAGCGGGGGTTTTGGCAGATATACTGGTCCAGCGGATTGGCGCTGGCCACCAAAATGGCGAGGGCTGTGTTGCCCTTGCGGCCTGCCCTGCCGGCTTGCTGACGGGTGGCGGAGATGGTGCCGGGATAGGTGTTCAAAAACACGGCGTCCAGCCCGCCGATGTCGATCCCCAGTTCCAGCGCGTTCGTGGAAACCACCAGGCCGATCGTGCCTTCGCGCAGCTCTTTTTCGATCTCGCGGCGGTGGGCAGCCAGATAACCGCTGCGGTAGCTGCGCACGCGGTCCTTGTATGCGCTTTCTCCGCTGAGGTAGAGGAAGAGGATCTCCACGCTGCGCCGGGGCCCGCAGAAGATGATGGCCTGGCCGCGGCCGTAGAGCCAGCGTTTGGCCAGAAAGGTGGATTCCAGCATGGCGCTGCGCCGGATGCCCAGGGCGGCATCCACGATGGGCGGATTCACGATCAGGAATTCCCGCCGGCCGTGTGGCGACGCATCCCTGTCAATCAGGCGCACAGGGCTTTCCAGCAGTTCCTCGGCCAGCTCGCGGGCGTTGGCCACCGTGGCGGAGGTGCAGATGAACTGGGGCCGGGCGCCGTAGAGGGCGCAGATCCGCCGCAGGCGGCGCAAAACGTTGGCACAATGGGAGCCAAACACCCCGCGGTAGATGTGCACTTCATCGATCACCACCCAGCGCAGATGGGCGAAAAAGCTGCTCCAGAGAGTGTGATTGGGCAAGATGCCCAGATGCAGCATGTCCGGATTGGAAAAGATCAGCCCGGCCTGGTTGCGGATGCGGCGCCGGGTTTCGGAAGCGGTGTCGCCGTCGTAGATGGAGCAGTTCAGTTTCGGCGCTTTGGGGTTGTGGCGGGCCAGAGCTTCCGCCAGCGCCAGCATTTTCTGGGCCTGGTCCTGGGCCAGCGCCTTGGTGGGGAAAAGCAGCAGGGCCCGGCTGGCGGGGTTCAGGAGATGTTCCTGTAAAATGGGAAACTGGTAGCAGAGGCTTTTACCGCTGGCCACGCCGGTGCTGAGCACCAGATTGTCCCCGCCCAGCGCGGCATCGATGGCTTCCCGCTGATGCGCAAAGAGGCGGTCGATGCCCTGTTCGCGCAGCAGGGAGAGCAGTTCCGGCCTTGTTTGGGGCGGAAAGTCAGCCCAGACGGCCTCCACCGGTTCCAAAGACTGGCGGGTGACGATGTTCTCGCTGAATTTCCTGTCTTGGAGCAGCCCGTCGAGGAAAGCCTCCACATCTGGCAGGACATAGCTTTTCATTTGATCACGGCCAGACGCTTGAACTGGCTGTGCCCGCCCGCATCCAGACGCAGAAAATAGATCCCCGCGGCCAGGCGCAGAGAGTGCTCCGCGCTGTTGAAGCCGCTCACGTTCCGCGTGGAAAAGAGTTCGCGGCCGCGCAGATCGTAAAGGCTGAGGCTGAAAGGTGTTTTTCCTGCTGATTCCACGCGGAAACCGCCTCGCGAGGGGTTGGGAAAAACCTGGAACTCATCCGGCGACGCAATTTCCTCATCCACAGCCACATAGCCACCCTCACCAGTGATCACGACGTCGTCCAGATAGAGCGCCAGGGCATCCCAGGAAACGCAGTTGAAGGCCAGATGGACGCTTTGGCCCTGCCAGGCGCCGAGGTCATAGCTGTATGCGGTCCAGTCCGCCGGCACGGCCAGCCAGTTACCGGCATTCAAAGTTGTGAATCCGGCAGGATCGGCGCCCGTGGTGGAGATCAGCACCCGCAGCCGCTCCAGGCCGTAATCCGCGGTGTGGGAGCGGGCCCAAAAGTTCAGGCCGGGAGCGGAGCCCAGCTGTACGCGCGGAGAGATCAGCCAGTCGTTGTTGGGTGGGGTCTGCACGCAGAAAGCTGCCGCCATCACCGCTCCGCTGTGGGCCTCAAGACCGGTTTGGGGAGGGTTTAGTTGCCCCGGCGGGAACACCAACCAGGCCAGAGGTTCGCCCAGACCCGGAACCGGCCAGGTTGCCCAGGTGGGGGAAGAGTCCAGATCGAGGTTTTGCCAGCCCGGAATGACCTGGCTGAAGGAGGCGCAGGCCTCAAAACCCTGCTGCAATATGAGATCGGGGATGAGGTCCGGAATGTGCACGGTGACGGTGTTGGAGGGGTCGGAAAGTTCGCCCAGGTGGTTTTGGGCCAACAGGTAATAATACAAGACCTGGCCTGGCCCAACTTCATAATCCTGATAGCCAAGTTCCTGCGTGGCAGCCAGAAACACGCCGTTCCGGATCACGCGGTAGAGCACGGGTTCGCCTTCAAGCGGCGGCTGCCAGGCCAGTTGAACGTGGTCTGTGATGTAGTAGGCGCTAGGGTTTTGAGGTGGTCCGATGCCCTCGCCGGCGGTGCTGAAACTCCAGACCGGCCCGGGGTAAGTTTGTCCTTCCGCGTGAGCCACCACCTGCCAGTGATAGGTGGTGAGCATTTCCAGAGGCAGCTGCGGAGTCCATTGCGGGGAATCAAGCCCTTGTCCCATAAGCTGTAACGCGTCCGGGCTCGGACCCAGCCAAAGATCGAAAAGCGAGGCGTTGCTTTGCCACTGCAGCTGCGTGAGGACAGACACTCCGGCGGCCTGATCGGCCGGCAGGGGGTGCCAGGGTGTGAGGCTGAAGGGTGTGATCTCCAGCCGCAGATTGGGATAGGCCAGACGCGGGTAGATGTTTTCAGGTCCCGGCGGAGGAGCGGCTGGATCAGGGTTCAGGGTGTTGCTGGCAAAAACGCGGCCCCGCACTTCCGCGGCTTCGGTGCATAAGAAATCGTCGGCGTTGGAGCCGGCATCGGGATCGTTTTCATCCACCGCGAGCAGCAGATTGTCGCTGCCGTTATAGTGAAAAACCGTGTCCAGAGGGATGTGCAGCCAACCCTGGCCGGGAATCCCGCCCGAAAACTGGGCTTCGTCCAAAACTCCTTCGAACACCAAAACCAGGCTGTCCAGCGGCACCCAGGCATCCAAACGCCCGCGTTGGGTGTGTCCCAGATAGAGTTTCCACTCCATGCTGCTGCCCGCGAAGTAAACGCTGGGCAAGTTGTACTGCAGGGAGACGGAACTCACGGAACCGATGAACCCGATGTCCTCGGCCCGGTAGAGCTGTTGCGAGTAACTGAAGGCGGCAAAAGGCTCGATGGGCAGACGCTGGTTCACCAGCGAGCCCGTGCCGATCTGGACGGTTTCCGCGGCCAGGAAGATGCTTCCAAACAGCAGCAGCGCCAGCCCCATCCAGCGCATCAAACCCTCTTTTGCCAGATGCTTAGCTGCAACTTATGGAGTGTGTGGCGGCGTTCTTCAAGCCTCAGGGTCTGCCATAGATCCACCGGCTCGGCGATCAGGTCAAACTCTTGGTCAAGAATGTCTTTGATCCCCTCCCAAGCGCTGAAGGGCTCCCCGTCCTTGCGGAATCCGCCGATGCGGTCTTCCGCCCGGGTGATTTCAGGATCCCAGGCGTAGCCGTCGGCGATGGCCAGTATCCCTCTGGAATTCAGAAGCTTGTGAATGTCACGCAGGAAACGCCCGGGATTGATGGCACCCTCGACCGCGTTCTCGGCCAGAATGAAGTCGTAGCCGCCAAACTTGGCCATGAGGTTGGAAACATCGGCCTGCCAGAATTCCACCCGCGGGGCGGTCGCTTCCAGATCAAAGTCCGCAAGCGCCTTATCCACATAGCTTTGGATCTCTCCTTCGTTGTTCCGAAGATAGCGGATGTAGCCCTTTTCCTTCATCTGAGTGGCCAGACGGATCAGCCGGGTGGTGAAATCCAAGCCGGTCACAGAGCCGAAGGTCCTGGCCAGTTCAAAACTGGCGCGTCCGGTTTTGCAGCCCAGATGCAGGGCCTTGGTTCCTTTCAGAGGCACGGTCCAGGGCTGCAGAATTTCCACCAGCCGGGCGTCGATGTTCTTGCCGCCCAGAGGATTGTCTCCCCAGTTGGCATCGCACCAGGGGATGATCGCGGAGTCGGATTCGTGCGGCTCGTCGTGCTCGATCAGCGGCGCGTCGCTGGCGATGTAGCGGAAACCGGCGTGCTGGTAGAAATGGCGGCGGAAGGCATAGCGGGAGTTGCGCAGCGCCTCGTTGCCGGTGGAGATCCAGGAACCGCCTTTGATCAGGTTGTGCCGGCCGTCGAAGGTGGGAACGCTGAAGTCATCGTAGATGGGATGGATCTTGAAGCCGGGATAGGCGTAAATTGGCGTTTCCGTCCACTGCCAGACGTTGCCGATCACGTCGTAAAAATCGCCGAAGGCAAAGCGGTCCACGGGGCAGGAGGAAGCCCACCCTTCGAGGTTGATGTTGCCCGGGGCCCTGTCCCAGAGCGGCTGGTCGGTATTCACGCAGCTGTCTCTGAGCAACATCCACTCTTCTTCGCTGGGCAGGCGGATGGGGAGGCCGGCCTGCCTTGCTTTCCAGTTGCAGAAAGCCTTGGCCTCCAGGTAGTTGCACTCCACGGGCCAGTTTTCCGGCAAGGGTATCTCACTGGCCATCAGGCGCAGGCGGTAGCCGGAGCCGTTCTTCCTCCAAAAGCGGGGCAAAGTGGCTTGCTGCCAGCTCAGCCAGGACCAGCCTTCCTCGGTCCAGTATTCTTCCTTCTGATAGCAGCCGGCTTCGATGAATTCCAAAAATTCCGCGTTGGAGACCAGATGTTTGGAGGCCTTGAAATCCTTCACCACAAAGGCCGCGGAGCCGTATTCGTTGTCCCAGCCGTACCAGGGATCGCTGTCGTCGCGGCCCAGCTTCACGGTGCCGCCCTCCACCGGCAGCAATTCGTTCCGCGGCGCCGCTCCGCTTTCGGGGCAGGCAGCCCAGAAATCAAGCTGGCGCACCTTGTCCAGGGGCAGCTGGCGGATCAGCACGGACGAGGTTTCCAGATGGATGCGCTGGTGTTCGATACCCATGATCACGCCCCACCAGGGGCTGTTCCAGGTGATGCCGCGTTCGTCCAAAGGCAGTTCGGAGATGAGCCTGTCCACCCTGGCGCGCACCAGATCGCGGTAGTTCCTCACCTCCGGGATGGAGGGCCAGTCGTAATGCGCTTCGTTGAGGTCGTCCCAGCTCATCTCGTCCACGCCGATGGCGAACATCGATTCGAAGGCGGGGTTGAGCCTCTTTCCGATCACGCGGCCGATGATGAGTTTGTTGATGTAAAATGCCGCGGTGTGGCCCAGATAGAAGACCAGCGGATGGCGCAGCGGATCAGCCCGCAGATAGAACACGGAGTCGTCGGCCAGGCTGTCATAGAGCCTTTCCTCAATGTCGCAGGTCTGGTGAAAATAGTGGCGCAGCTGTGCGCGCAACTTGTCCGGGTCGGCCTCTTGCAGGTTTATGGTGCGGATTCCCTTGATATCGTCCAATTTGGGCTCCTGTGGCTGTTTTGATGTAAGAACTCCAGCTTTCCAACCTTTTCCAAGTTGTCAAGAACGAATTACGCAGATCCGCGTTACGCTTCAAAGAGCAATGCCTTCGTTGTGAAGTTAACTCGTCCGGACGGGGCTTGACAAAGTGATCAAGGCGCGTTATCCTGTAGATACAAAGAAACATTCACCGAGGAACAATGAGCAGCACCCCCCGCGGCGAACGCCTGATCATCACTCTGCTGGGAAACCGCAACAGCGGCAAATCCAGCCTCATCAACGCCCTCACCAACCAGGAAATTGCCATAGTTTCGGACACGCCGGGAACCACCACCGATCCCGTGGACAAGCGCTACGAGCTCTTGCCCCTGGGCCCCGTGACCTTTTACGACACCGCCGGCCTGGACGATACCGGCGAGCTGGGCTCAAAACGCGTGCAGGCAACCTTCCGCGTGCTTTTCCGCACGGACATGGCCATCTTCGTGAACGACGGCAACCCCTTTTCCGCCAGCGAGTTGGAGTTCCTGCAGCGCATCCGCGGGATGAAGATCCCGCTGCTGGTGGCCTTCAACAAACAGGACCTCCGCGCGCCCGCTCCCGCCAATCTGGATTATTGCCTGAAACACGGGCTGGACTGGGTTCCCGTCTCTGCCAGCCACAAAGAGAACATCCTGGCGGCCAAGGAAAAGCTGATCGAACTGGCGCCGGCGCATCTGAAAGAGGACCGGCCATTGGTGAGCGATATCGTGAAACCCGGCGAGCGCGTGATCCTGGTGACGCCGATCGACTCCGCGGCCCCCAAAGGCAGGCTGATCCTGCCGCAGGTGCAGGTGCTGCGCGATCTGCTGGACAGCGGCACGGTGCCCCTGGTGGTGCGGGAATTTGAACTCAAGCAGGCTTTGGCCGCGCTGAAAGAGGATCCGGACCTCGTGATCACCGATTCCCAGGCCATCGAACTGGTGGTGCGGGACCTGCCTCCGAGCGTGAAACTAACCACTTTCTCCATCCTCTTTGCCCGCTACAAGGGCGATCTGGGCATCCTGGCGGAGGGGATCCGGCAGATCGACAAGCTGAAGGACGGCGACAGGGTCCTGATCGCGGAAGCCTGTTCCCACCACGTTCAGAAGGACGACATTGGCCGGGTGAAGCTGCCCCGCTGGCTGAGGGAATACACCAAAAAGGACCTGATCTTCGAAACCTACGCCGGCCACGATTTCCCGCCCAACCTGGAGGAATACGCGCTCTGCGTGCATTGCGGCGCCTGCATGCTCAATCAGATGGAGATGAGCCGCCGCATCGTTGAAGCCCAGAGGCGCGGGGTGCCGATCACCAATTACGGCCTCACCATCGCCAAGGTGCACGGCTACTTCGACCGCTCCATCGCCCCCCTGGGGTTGTAGGGTCCCGATCCCCTGCAGATACGCGACTGGCCCGCCTCTCGCCTGATTCCCGCACCTGATGCGGGGATCACGCGGGTGACAAGCCAGCGGCGTGACTGAAGGGGCTTGGCAGGAGCCGGCGGCGGCTCAGGATTTTTTGGGCAGCAGGCTGATGGGCCGGGCTATATAACTGGTGTGAAGCAGTTTGCGCGCTTTGGGGGAGTTCGGCTCACCCAAAAATTCCCTGTAAACCTTCTGGATGGAGGGGTTGTTGTGCGATTCGCGCCGCTCCATATGCAGGTCCTCGGCGTAGAGGCCTTTGGCGCGCTGCATCCGCACCCGGTTTGTTGACCGGTAGGGCTGTCCGCCGCCTCCCACGCAGCCTCCGCGGCAGGCCATCACCTCCACGAAGTGGTAAGGCGGCTCTTTGCCGGCGTTCCTGGCGTCACGGATCTCGTTCATCAGCTTGCCCACGTTGCCCAGGCCGGAAGCCACGCCAATCCTGATCTCCCGGCCCAGGATCTCGATCTTGCCTTTTTTGATGCCTTGGGCGCCGCGGGTGAATTTGATGCAGGGATCCTCCAGATCGTGCCCCGTGGCAAAGCTGTAGGCCGTGCGCAGAGCGGCTTCCATCACCCCGCCGGAAGCGCCGAAAATGGTGCCGGCACCGCTGTATTCACCCAGCGGGTTGTCGGCTTCGCCATCCTCCAGATGAGGCAGGTCGATGCCCCGGGTTTTCAGCATGCGGGCCAGTTCGCGGGTGGTGATGGTGAGGTCCACATCCTTGCAGCCGGAGGCGTACATGTCCTCCATGCGCTCAATTTCGTGCTTTTTGGCGGTGCAGGGCATCACCGAGACCAGGAAGATCTTCTTGGGATCGAGGCCCATCTTCTCCGCCCAGTAGGTTTTCACCATGGTCCCCACCATCTGGTGCGGAGATTTGGAGGAGGAAAAATGGGGGATGAGGTCGGCATGGAATTTTTCCAGATAATCCACCCAGGAGGGGCAGCAGGTGGTGATGAGCGGAAAATCCTCCGGATGGTCTTTAAAGATGCGCACGAACTCGCTGGCCTCTTCCATGATGGTGAGGTCGGCGCCGAAATTGGTGTCGAACACGTAGTGAAAACCCAGTTCCCTGAGCGCGGTGTACATTTTCTTTACAACGTTGTGCCCGGGTTTGAGGCCAAATTCCTCGCCCAGGGCCACCCTCACCGCCGGCGCTTCCTGCGCCACCAGCACCAGCTCCGGGTCGTCCAGGGCCTTCCAGAGCGCGTCCGAATCGTCATTTTCATAGATGGCGGCCACCGGGCAATAAGCCGAGCACTGGCCGCATTTCACGCACTCGCTTTCCTCCAGCTTGCGCCCGAATGTGGGGCCCACAAAGGTGTTGAAACCCCGCTCGCAGTTTTCCAGCGCGTGCACGTCCTGGATCTCGTTGCAAACGTAGGAACAGCGCCCGCAAACCACGCAATAAGAGGGGTCCAGCGTGATCGAGGGCGACGATTCGTCCCGCTTCTGATAGGGGCGTTTCATGTGCTTGAGGCTCATGTGGCGGATCGCCAGTTCCTGCGCCAGGTCCTGCAGTTCGCAGCGTCCGTTTTTCACGCATTCCGGGCAGTTGTTGGGATGGTTCGAGAGGATGATCTCCACCGCCTCGCGGCGCAGCTTGAGCAGGTCGTTGCCGGTGGTGCGGATCCGCATGCCCTCTTCGCAGGGCGTGGAACAGGCCCGCAGGGCCTTGCCGTTGATCTGCACCATGCACACCCCGCAGTTGCCGAAAGCCGGCAGGTCCTCGTGGTAGCAAAGCGTGGGGACCTTGTAGCCAGCTTTGGTGCAGGCGTGCAAAACCATCGTGTTTTTGGCCACCTGGGTGGCTTTTCCGTTCACATATACAGTTATCATGGGTGAGTTCCTTTCACGTAAAAGTGTTTAGAAACCGCATCGTCCACACGCGGAAAAATGTCAAGTTTGCTCTGCGCCGGAGGGTTTGGAAGTGAAATCAAAGTTCTTCAAAGCTCTGGATTCATGTTTGGCTTCCACTCCGCGTACAAAAGCTCACAGAATCCTGTCTGGATGATTTCTGTGAGTAAGATGACCATCCTCCCATCCGAGGCCATGTTTGAAGGCCGTTGCCTGGATGCCTGGCGAAACAGCTTGACAGGAATGGAGGGTGGCGGCGTAAAGATCTGAGACAGGCCAGGCTCTGAGGCCGGCGTCCCCAGCCGCGCCGGAAAGGGTTCGCCTGAAACATTTTGACGGGAGGCCTTTGCATGGATGCCAGAGCCATCCTGGCCAATGCTTTGGAGTATCTGAAGCTGGTGTTGCTGCTCAGCCTGAGGCAGTTCATCTTTCTGTTCGCGCTCACGCTGTTGCTGGGCTGGCTGATCCAGCTGATCAACAGGAATCTGCTGAAAAACGCCTGGCGGTTGCTGGGCGGAAAGGCCTATCTGTGGCTGTTCGGCTGGCTGAGCATCCCGGTGCACGAGCTGGGCCACGCCGTTTTCGCCGTGCTGTTCGGGCACCGGATCACGCGCATCGTGCTCTTCGACCCTGATGCCAGCGGCGGCAGCCACGGCCAGGTGCAGCACAGCTGGAACCAGAACAACCTCTACCACAGGGTGGGCAACCTCTTCATCGGCATCGGGCCCATCATTCTGGGCAGCGTGGTGGTTTGGCTGCTGTCCCGCTGGCTGCTGCAAACATCATTTCAGGGCATGGAGGCCCTGGACGCCCAGGCCGGGCTGATGCAGCAGCTGCAGGCCATTCCCGCCTTTTTGCTGAACAGCCTGGCGAACGCGCTGCGGATCTTCAGTGAGATCTTCTCCGCCCTCAGCTGGAAAACCGCGCTGTTCCTCTATCTGAGCTTCGCGATCAGCACCAATATCAACCTCAGCGACCTGGACCTCGGCCACATCAGACCCGCCCTAATAGTGATAATCCAGGTGATCGTGGTCTTCAACCTGCTCACGGCCTGGCTGGGCGAGTTTTCCCTGAATCTGATGGATGGCTTGGAAAACGGGCTGGCCACCTTTTACGGCATCCTGGTCTATGTGCTGGTGCTCAATCTGGGTTTCCTGGCCGTCTCCCGGCTGCTTTCCCTGGTCTTCAAGAAGTAGTTTCAACCTGAAACCCCGGGGCGGGGAATTGCCTATCCCGGCAGCGTCTGGTTCAGAATTCCAAACTTCCAACCTGAAATTCCACCAGAATCTCAAACCGGGGATCCTGGTAAAAACCCACTTGGCCCCCAATATCAATACGGTATCAATACGGAATCAATACGGATGAAATCCGTATTGATTCCGTATTGATACCGTATTGATATTGGGGGCGACCCGGTGGAGCGACCGGGTTTGCCTGATCCGAAAACGCGGCTAAATTATCTGAAAAACAGCAGGGAAGGAGCACCATCATGCCTACGGACCAAGAAATTTCGCGTCAGATAAAGTTGGAACCCATCGACTCCATCGCGGCCGGGATCGGCCTGAAACCTGAGGACCTGGAACATTACGGAGAGTACAAGGCCAAGGTCCGCTATTCAGCTTTGGAGAGGATCAAAGACAATCCCCCCGGGAAACTGATCCTGGTTTCGGCCATCACCCCCACCCCCGCCGGAGAGGGAAAAACCACCGTCTCCATCGGACTCTCCCAGGCGCTGAACCTTAGCGGCAAAAAATCGATCGTGGCCATCCGTGAACCTTCGTTGGGCCCGGTTTTCGGCATCAAAGGCGGCGCGGCCGGCGGCGGCTGGAGCCAGGTGCTGCCCATGGAGGACATCAATCTGCACTTCACTGGCGATTTTCACGCCATCACCACCGCCAACAACACCTTGGCCGCACTGGTGGACAACTATATCTACCACGACAACGAGCTGAACCTCGATCCCCGCCGCATCACCTGGAAACGGGTGCTGGACGTGAACGACCGCATGCTGCGCAAGATCGTGATTGGACTGGGCGGCAGCAAACAGGGCTTTCCGCGCGAAGACGGTTTTGACATCACGCCCGCCAGCGAGATCATGGCCATCCTTTGCCTGGCCAACAACATGGAGGAGCTGAAGGAAAGGATCGGCAACATCACCGTGGGCTTCAGCCATTCCGGCGAACCGGTGCACGTGAAACAGCTTGGTTACGAAGGCGCGATCGCCGCCCTGCTGAAAGACGCGCTGCAGCCAAACCTGGTTCAGACCACGGAAAACACACCGGCTTTCGTGCACGGCGGGCCTTTTGCCAACATTGCCCAGGGCGCCAACTCCATCATCGCCACCAAAGCCGCGCTGCGCCTTTCGGAATACGTGGTCACGGAAGCGGGCTTCGGCTTTGACCTGGGCGCGGAAAAGTTTTTTGACCTGGTGTGCCGCTACGGCCAGTTTTGCACGGACGCCGTGGTGCTGGTGGCCACGATCCGGGCGCTCAAGCTGCACGGCGGCAAGAAATTGAAGGACATCAACGAACCCGATCCCAAAGCGGTGGAGGCCGGACTGGAAAACCTGGCCAAGCATCTGGAAAACATCAACAAATTCGGCATGAAGTCGATCGTGGCCATCAACCGCTTTCCCAGCGACACGGAAGAAGAGATCAAGCTGGTGCTCGACTTTGTGGCCTCCCAGGGTTTTGAGTCCTCCGTCACGAATTTCCACGCCGAGGGCGGGAAAGGCGGCTTGGAACTGGCGCAGCAGGTGATCGGCATGGTGGACAAGGCCATTTGCCGCTACCACAGCCTCTACGACTGGGCCAGCCCGGTGGAGGACAAGATCTTCACCGTGGCCAGCCAGATCTATGGGGCACAGAAAGTTGACTACACAGCCGACGCCAAGGCCGACCTGAAAAAGATCAACAAATACGGCTACGACAAACTGCCCATCTGCATAGCTAAAACCCAGAAATCGCTCTCCGACAACCCCGAATTGATCGGCCGGCCCAAGGATTTTCTGGTGACGGTGCGCGAGATCGTGATCGCCAGTGGCGCGGGCTTCCTGGTGCCGATCACCGGCGAGATCATGCGCATGCCCGGACTGCCGAAACATCCCTCCGCCGAAACCATTGACGTGGAAGGGGATGGAGACATCAGCGGGCTGTTCTGACCTGGCCCCGGACCGGCCGGGGATAATGACCGGGGCAAATCAGCGGTAGGACTTGAGTTCGCCGCTATCGGTACAGCTTCGCTCACGCTCTGCTGAGCGGAGGCGGATATTACATGCTGGTAAACCGGGACCTCTTGACCTGGCCGACCCAGGAAGCGGATTAATGGACCTGAAACCAGCCTGATCAAGGGCGCGGACACCCATTCCGACAGCGGGATTCCTTGCCGGGGGGATATTTAGGTTGACAAATATCGAAGAGCAAAAAACAATGCGTGTAATCAAAGTAACAGTTACACGAGGTTTAGGCAATGAATTTCAGAGGCAAACAGTGGACGGAATCTGGCAGGCTGCCAACCGGCTTGATCTTAGGGCTCATCATCTGGATGGGCAGTGGGGGCGTTTTACCCGCGGAAACCACTCCGCAGAACATGACGCGCTACAGAAGCACGCTGAATTTCGCGCACGATTATCCGCGGGCGTGGCAAAGTGTGGACCGGAGCAACACCGCCGCGGCGCGCGCAGACCTTCTTCCCGCCGGCGCTGACAGCATCGCGCTGGCAAATTCGCACACCAATTTCATCCTGAACCAGATAGACAGTCTGGAGATCAAGGCCGCGTTTCTGGAAAACACTGAGGGAGAGGATTCCGGGACTATCCTGGTGAATCTGGGCCCGCAGATAGACAAATTTGACACCGACGCCATGAACCTTCTGGAGCAGCGATTTCAAACCATGCTGCTGCCTCCGAGCGCCATGGTGAAAAACCTGGAAACCAGCGTTGTGAGGCAGGGCCTGAAAAAAATGCTGGTCCTCACGGCCAGCGTCACCGAGCGGGGCCGGCCAGACAGCTGGAGCTATCATTCCCTCACGCTGAACGGTGAGGGACGCAGCCTCACTTTCACGCTGCGCGGCACGGAGGCCGCCGTGCGGCGCCTGCAACCTGTTTTGGCCGATATGGCAGGCACCCTGGAAGACAACTTCAACGTCACGAGGGGCCTCAGCCGCATGCCCCGCCTGGCGGAGATCGCGCTGATCGTGTTGTTTTCCCTGCTGATCAGCTGGCTGATCATCCGGCTGCGCAACCAACTGGGAACCGCCTCCAGGCACCGCCGCCGCGGCATCACTTTTTTTCCGCTGTTTTTGCTCGTCGCCGGCGTTTTGGTTGCCCTTTCCTATTTGATAAGTTCCTGCCAGGCAGGCTGATCCTCATCCGGGCAGGGGATCGTTAGCCGCGCCAAACGAACCGGATCTTATACCGGCCAATCTCTGCGCGAGTTTGCTTTTCTCCGGCTTCTTAGCGCTGTTTCCGCGGCGCGCTCACAATTTCCTTGACGAATCCGGCGGTTTGGAACAGCGTGATTTTTCAAAGATAACAAGACAGGCGGTTTTAGCATGCGCAAGATCATCATCGCGGGCAACTGGAAGATGAACAAGGACGCTTCCGAGACGGAGCAGTTCTGCCGGGAGTTGGGCAGATATTTGCAAGATCACGATCCGGAGGGGGTTTTGCCCCTGATCGCGCCGGTGTTCCCTTATCTGGCGCAGGCCCAGAACATCCTGCGGAACCTGCCGGTGGCCGTGGCCGCCCAGGATGTGAGCAGTCACGCGGAAGGCGCTTACACCGGAGAGGTATCCGCGGCGCAACTGCGCTCCCTGGGGCTCCGCCACTGCATCATCGGCCATTCCGAGCGCCGCCAGTACCATGGGGAAACGGACGCCCTGATCCGCGCCAAACTTCTGCGGCTGCGGGAAAACGGGATCCGACCGATCGTCTGCCTAGGTGAAACACTGGAGCAGCGCGAACAAGGCCTCACTGAGCAGGTGATCCTGAGACAGCTGGAAGGCTGTTTTGAACAGGTTGACATGCCCTCGGGAGAGGAAGCCGTGATCGCCTATGAACCCGTGTGGGCCATCGGCACAGGCAAAACCGCCAGCGCCGGCCAAGCCCAGGAAGTTCACGCCCTGATCCGCGCCTGGCTGCAAAAGCGCCATGGCCGGGAGACCGCGCAAAACATCCACATCCTTTACGGCGGCAGCGTTAAACCATCCAACCTCCGGGAACTGCTGCGGCAGGAAGACATCGACGGCGGCCTGATCGGCGGCGCGTCCTTGCAAAATGAGGCCTTCCACGCCATGATCGGCATCGCCGCGGAAGCAAGCAAAGGAAACTGAACATGCTGGACATCAAGTTTATCCGCGCCAATCCGGACCTGGTCCGGGACGCGATCCGCAATAAAAATGAAAAGGCCGATCTGGACGCCCTGCTGGAAGTTGATGAGCTGCGGCGCAAGCTGCAGTATGATTTCGACCAGCTCAAAGCCAGGCAAAACCAGGTTTCCCAGACCATCGCCCAAAACAAGAAAGCCGGGGAAGACGTATCTGAACTGCTGCAGGAGATGGGCGCGGTGGCGGAAGAGATCAAGACGATAAACAGCTCCCTGAACGAGGCCAACACCAGCATGGAAAACCAGCTGCTGCGCGTTCCCAATGTGCCGCATACCTCAGTACCGGTGGGATTTGACGAATCTGCCAATATAGTAATCCGCGAGTGGGGAAGCAAGCCCAGCTTTGATTTCGAGCCCCGTGACCATCTGGCGCTGGCTGAGCAGAACCAGCTTTTGGACCTGGCCCGGGGCGCCAAGCTAAGCGGCTCCGGCTTTCCGGTTTACACCGGCAGGGGCGCCGCGCTGGAACGGGCATTGATCAATTTCATGCTCGACCACCATATCCGTGAACACGGCTACTCCGAGGTGGCAGTGCCGGTATTGGTGAACCGCAAAACCATGACCGGAACAGGCCAGCTGCCCAAACTGGAGGAAGACATGTACCGGGTGGACCAGGATGACCTGTTTCTGATCCCCACGGCGGAAGTGCCGGTGACGAATCTGCACGCGGACGAGGTGCTCAGGCAGGACCAACTGCCTCTGAAATATGTATGTTACACACCCTGTTTCCGGCGCGAGGCCGGATCCTACGGCAAGGACACACGCGGCCTGCAGAGGCTGCATCAGTTCAACAAGGTGGAAATGGTGCGGCTGGTGGAACCGGCGAGTTCTTACGAGGCCCTGGAAGCAATGCTTCAGGACGCTGAGCACATCCTGCAGGCACTGGGCCTGCATTACCGCGTGGTGCAGCTCTGCACCGGCGATCTGAGCTTCGCCTCCGCCAAGACCTATGACCTTGAGGTCTGGGCACCTGGCGTGGGCAAATATCTGGAAGTTTCCTCGGTGAGCAATTTCGAGGATTTCCAGGCCCGCCGCGCTAATATCCGCTACCGGGACAAAGACGGCAAACCGCGCTTTCTGCATACCCTGAACGGATCGGGGCTGGCCACGCCGCGGCTGTTCATCGCGCTGCTGGAAAGCTATCAGAATGCCGCAGGCGGACTGGACCTGCCCGCTCCCCTGGCGGGATATCTGGCCCAGAACGGCGGCGCAAGATGACGCAAAGGTTGGTGTGAACGAGGATGGAAGCCATGGATAAAAAAGAATTCGACTTCTTTGAACTGCTGAGGATTGTGCTCAAAAACCGCAAGTTCATCATCATCTTTGTGGCGGTGGTGAGCCTCGGGGCGGTGATCTACAGTTTGCTTACACCGCAGATTTGGGAATCCAGCGCCAGTTTTTACGTGGTGGGAGACCAAGCCAGCGCCCTGCCCATAAACATCGAAGGCCTGAGCGGGATCACCTCCCAATTGCTGGGTGGCGACAACGCCCAAAACGCCATCAATTCGGTTACCGCGATGAGTTCCAGAGGCTTTTCCGAAGACGTGATCCGCCACTTCCGCCTGATCCAGTATTACAAGATCACGGAAAGCGACTCACTGATGGCCATGGACAAGGCGCTCAAACGCCTGCGCAAAAAGACCGTGAGCATCGACTACAGCACCGATACGGGGCTGGTGAGCGTTAGCGCTGAAACCAAGCGCAAAAAGCTCTCGCGTGACATGGTGGACTACTACCTGCAGAAACTGGAGACCTACAACCGGGAGCAGAAACTCACCAAGGGCAAGATGAACCGCGAATTTTTGGAGGGACGGGTTCGCGCCACGGAGGCTGAGATAGACTCATTGCTTTACGCGGTGAAAGATTTTCAAACCCGGCACAACGCCATTGACATCGAGACCCAGACAGAATCGCTGATCTCATCCTATTCAGACGTGATCGCCACCAAGATGCAGACGGACATCGAACTGGAACTGGCGCGGAAAAACTACGCGCCGGACTCACCGGTGGTGGCCGAGCTAAAATCCCGCAGCGATGCTTTGGGCCGGCAGATCCGAGAACTGGAAGCCGGAGGCGGAGCTCTTAAACCACGCTACCTGATCGACATTGCCAGCCTGCCGGACCTTGGCACCCAATTTGCCCAGCTGAAGATGAACCTGGAGATCCAGTCCAAGGTCTTCGAATTTCTTTATCCGCAGTTCGAGGCGGCCCGGCTGGAAGAGCTGCGCGACATGCCCACCCTGGACATTCTGGACACTCCGCGCGAAGCTGGCATGCGGGTACGGCCAAAGCGGGCCATGCTTTGCCTGATCGCCTTCGCGCTGGCTTTGGTGGCAGCGGTGATCATCGCGCTGATCAAAAACGCCTTTGAGCTGAACAAAGACCGTTTCCGGGAGATCAAAAAAGAGCTCTGACAAGGCTTTGACCATGATCCTGAAGCGTCTGGCCCCCAGTCTTGCCTATCTTGGCACCGCTGCTTTGGTGCTGGCGGCCGCGGCGGCGGCGCAGGGCATGGAGCTGCCGCAGTTTGGTTTCATAGGCGCCATCCTGGCCGCCTGGCTGCTCACGGTGCTGTTGTTTGGGATAAGCATCCGCAACAGCCTGCTGTTTTCCACCATGTTTTTCATTAAACCCCTGCCCACCGCTTTCGTTTGCGTGCTGTTCATCCTGCTGCTCACACTGCTGCTGGAATTCCAGCGTGGCAGGCTGAAACAATTCATCCTCCCCCATCCGGTGATGCTGGGGGTGCTGATCGCCACTTCGGTGTACGGGATCACCAGGGCCCGTGGAGACTGGGACTCCCATCTCTATTTTCTGGCCACAGCTGTGGTGCCCGCGATAGTTTTCCTGATATCAGCCAACAGCTCCATCCGAAAGACGGATATCGTACTGTGGCTGAAGGCCATAGTGCTGATCGGAACCTTCCTGGCGGTGGTGGGAGTGGTGATGGCCCTGCTCAATCCAAGCGAGCGATACGGTTCGCTTTGGATCACGGCCATGACCATCAACGGTTTTTATACCCTCGCCTTCTTTTTCGGCATCGCCCTGGGAGTGAGGTCCGCACATACATCTGAGCGCTATCTGTGGTACGGGTGCGCGCTGCTGGTGCTGCTGGGCATGCTCTATACCTACACGCGCATCACCCTGGTGGCGGTGTTCGCCGGGATCTTCCTGCTGATGCCGAAGATGAAGCGGATGCGGCTGCTGGGCATGGGCCTGCTGCTGCTGGTGCCGCTGATCATACCGTCATCGATGGTGAGCCGTATCGAACTGGGCCTCACTTTCGACTATTCGATCTTCATCCGCTTTCTGGCCTGGTATTATTCCCTGCGTCAAATCGCCAGCCATCCCTGGTTCGGGATCGGCATCGATGTCTGGAAGGACTGGTACGCTGGTGCCGTGCCGCTGGACATGCTTTACGCCGAGCATTCACACAACCTGCCGCTCAAGATCTGGCTGGAACTGGGCGTATTCGGCTTCATAAGCTACTTTTACCTGATCGCTGCGGTTTTGCGCAGCTACTACCTGAGGGTGGTGAAGCCGGACGCCGGCAACTTCCACCGGGTGGCGCTGATCGGGATCGTGGCGCTGCTGATCTCCTGCCTCACCGACATCTTCATCCAGCAGTACCCGGTCGCGCTGGCCTTTTGGGCAACCCTGGGGCTGATGTATGCGCTTTCCCGCCCTTCTGCGGCAAATGAGGAACAATGAAAGAATTTCAACATCTAGTGGACATCATCGCGCAGCTGCGGGAACCAGTCTCCGGTTGCCCCTGGGATATCAAACAAACATCCCAAAGCCTGGTGCCAAACTTCATCGAGGAACTTTATGAAGCCGTGGAGGCCATCGAAGATGGAGACCACGCGGGTCTGATGGAGGAACTGGGCGACCTGATGCTGCACATAGTTTTCCAAGCCCAGATCGCGTCCGAAGAACGGCGGTTCGACATCGCCGACGTGCTCCGCGCCATCGCGGACAAGCTGGTGCGGCGGCATCCGCATGTGTTTGGCCAATTGGAAGTGAACGACGCCGATACGGTGAAAATGAACTGGGAACGGCTGAAAAAAGCGGAAAAGAAAGACCGCAAAAGCGTTTTGGAGGGAATCCCGAGAGCGCTTCCCGCCCTCATTCACGCCCAGCGCACCCAGGAAAAGGCCGCTTCGGTGGGCTTCGACTGGCCGGATCTGGAACCCGTGATGGCCAAGCTTGACGAAGAGCGCCTGGAACTGGATGAAGCCCTCGCCAGTGAGGATTACCTGCTTATCAAGGAAGAACTGGGCGACATGCTGTTCACACTGGTGAACCTGGCCCGCAAGCTACACATCGATGCTGAAGGCGCTCTGAAGGAAACTTCCCGTAAATTCCACAAACGCTTCAGCTACATTGAAGAACACTACCGGCAAAATGGGGATGACATCCATGAAGCAAGCCTTGAAGAACTCGACGCCGTCTGGGATCTCGCGAAAGAAGACAGATAATTTCAAAGCCCTGCGCCTCTACCTGATCCTGGGCCTGCTGCTGATCTTCACAGCTTTTGCGGTCTATGCCCAGGTCCTGATCCAAAACGCCAAACGCGAGCAGGAATACGTGCCCCGAATTTTTGCCCAATACATAGCCTACACGGACGGCTATCTGCGGCAATCCGAAAAGTACGCCCAGATGCTGGCGGAGATCACCTCCAAACGCTTTGAATTGATACAGGAAGATGATTTCCAAGAAGCCATCAGCGACTACATGTTCCTGGACTTCCCCGGCAAAAATCCCATTCCCGTGATCATCACCGACTCCGACACCATACCCCAGTTTTGGAATCAGGTGCGGGTGCCCTCTGACATTAGCTACGATGACCTTTCCGAGGCGGACAGGCTGCTGCTGCGGCAGGAAATGGAACGCATGAACCGCAGCGACCTGAAGGCAGGCGACAGCGTAATCAACTATGTCTATATCGCGCGACCGGTATCCCTGCAGGATTTCATCAAGGGGATCGACTACTCGGTGGTGGTAACCGACCGCGCCAAAAAACCACTCTACTGGCGCAATGTGGAAATCACTGAAGATCAAAGCTGGGAACAGACGCCGGCGGAGGCCAGGAAACTACTGCGGGAAAAGATGTCCGGGATGAGCGAAGTGCCGCTCGCCCAAGCCTCAGAACAACTGGGTTACATCTACTTCACCGCGCCAAAATCGCTGGCCCGCATCGGCTCGCTGGTGCTTCTGGAACTGCTTCTGCTATTGCTGATACTGGCCTTCGGGGCCTACGGACTGATCCTGCTGCACCGCACCGAAAAAGATACCCTCTGGATCGGACTGGCCAAGGAAACTTCACACCAGTTCGCCACTCCGATCACCTCGCTGCTGGGCTGGCTGGATCGCCTGCGCGACACTCCGCCCGGCGCCATGGCGCAGGAAGATTATGACAAGGTGCTGGACCAGATGACCACGGACCTCAATCTGCTGAGCTACAATGCCAACCGCTTCGGCAAAGTGGGCTCTCAGACAAAGCTGAAGCCAGTGGAACTTCACACCTTGCTGGAAGAGAGCACATCCTATTTTCAGGCCCGCATGCCCCATCTGGCCTCCCGCATCGACATCCACCTGATCTCCAAGATCCAGGGAGTGCAGGTGATGCTGGATAAAGACCTGTTCAAATGGGCCATGGAGAATCTGATCAAAAACTGCGTGGACGCCATGTCCCAGAAGGGCGGGAACATCTTCGTGACAGCCACCCAGAACAAACAGCACGTCTATGTTCACGTTCGCGACGAGGGCAAGGGTATCGCGCACTCCCAGTGGAAAAAGATTTTCGAGCCGGGCGTGACCACCAAGACCCGCGGCTGGGGCCTGGGGCTCAGCCTGGCCAAACGCATCATCGAAGAATATCACCACGGCCACATCCGCGTGCTGGAAAGCACTCTGGGTGAAGGCACCACCTTCGAGATCAAACTCGGAAAAGAACTGCACAAATAGGAGCCCATCATGCGTCTGCTGCTAAGTTCCGCCCAGATGAAAAATCTGGATGCCCGCACCATCAAAGATTTTGGCCTTCCCGCCCGGGTGCTGATGGAAACCGCCGGCAAAGCCTGCGCCGAGATCATCCTCCACCACTATCCGAGCCAGCTGGACGGCCCTGTCTGCGTGCTCTGCGGCAGTGGCAACAACGGCGGCGACGGAGCCGTGATCGCCCGCTGGCTGTTCAACTGGGGCTGCGAGGTAAACATCCTCCGGGTGGGCAAAGGCAGCCCCAGTCCGGAAACCACCGCCAATCTGGAGCTCTGCCGCAAGCTCGGCGTGCCCATTATCGAAATCAGTGCTTCCAAAGATCTGTCCCTGGCCAAGAGTTTTCTGGAGAGCTCTTCCCTGGTGATCGACGCTATCTTTGGCATCGGTTTCAAGGGAGAGCTGAAGCCCTGGCTGGATGAGCTTTTTGGGCTAATCAACTCCTACGCGGCTTTCACAGTCTCAGTGGACGTACCCTCCGGCCTGGACGCGGATACCGGCTTCGGTCTCAACCCCGTCTATGCCGAAGCCACCATCGCCATCGAAAGCATGAAGACCGGCCACATTACCGGAATCGGCAGAGAGGCCTGCGGCGAGGTCCACCTGGTGGATATCGGCATCCCGGCCCATTTTTATGAGAACCTGGACGCGGCCATGCTTTTTGAAGAAGCTGATTTCCGGCCTCCCCTGAGGCTGCCGGACAGACATAAAAACGACTATGGCAAGGTTTATGTTTTTGGGGGCATACCGGGCTTCACCGGTGCTTCCGTGATGGCCGCCCAGGCCTCTCTGCGCGCTGGCTGTGGCTATGCCTGCGTGTTGCACCGGAAAGAACTGGTGGCCGTTTATGCCCTCAAGCTCACGGAAGCCCTGTCCCGTGCCATTCCAGAAAACACAAAAAGCGGCCAACCCGACGCCAAGGCACTGCTGCGGCTTCTGGGCGACGCTTCCGCCGTGCTGATCGGCCCCGGACTGGGCCGTGACGATTTTGCCCTCCAGTTGCTGGAGATCGTGCTGAAGAATCTGGAAGTTCCCCTGGTGGTTGATGCGGACGCGCTTACCCTGATCTCGGAACATCCTCCGCTGCAACAATATCTGGCCAAACCAAACGTGCTGCTGACGCCGCATTGGGGTGAATTCGCCCGGCTGGCCAAAATTGACAAAGCTGAATTGGAAAGAGACTGCCTGGGCACCCTGCGGAATTTTGTGATAGAGCATTCCGCCCGCGTGTTGCTGAAAAGCCATTACAGCATCTATCAAGACGCGGAGCTTTCCCTGGTGAACATCTCCGGCAACGACGGCCTGGCCACCGGCGGCAGTGGTGACGTTCTGGCCGGCATCATCTGCTCGTTCATGGCCCAAAATGAAAGCATCCCCGCCGCCGCCATCAAAGCTTCCTTTCTGCTGGGCAAAACCGCCGAAACCCTGGCCAAAACTCGCGGTACGGCCTCCATTCTGCCCACCGACATCATTGCCAATCTGTTCCTGGAACAAAAAGAGGAAAAATGACCCGCATATCTTTGTTGCCCCTGCTTTTGGGCTTGTTGCTCACAGCCCAGGCCTGCACCGGTAAAATCGATCAAAAAACACAAGGAGACACCTTGAAAACATTAGCTGAAATCAACACCCCCATCTTTTGGGCGGAAGGCCATCCCGGCAAACTGGACAGGGAAAACTGGGTGATCACGGTCACCGGGGCCTGTGATAAACCGCGCTCCTTCACCTGGGAAGAGCTGAACGCCCTGCCCCAAACAGAAGTTGACGGCCGGCTCACCAGTGTCACCCGCTGGTCCTCGCGAGGCCTTTGGAAAGGCGTCGCGCTCTCCACCCTGCTGGACGAGGTGGAAGCCAAACCAAGCTGCAAGTTCGTCCGCTTTTGGTCGGTGGGCGAAATATACGACACCTCCATCCCCGTCGACGTCGCCCGCATGGAAAAATCTCTGCTCGCCCACACCTTCAACCGTCAGTATCTGGATGAGGATTACGGCGGCCCCGTGCGCGCCTTCATCCCTTACCTCTGGGGCTACAAATCCGCCAAATCGGTGGTGAAAGTGGAGCTGATGGAGTATTACGTGCCCGGATTCTGGGAACAGCGCGGTTACACCGATAGCGCCGAGATCGAGGCCGGACCCTGCCGTGACATGAATGACGGCGGGGCGATCAAGCAGATCCCCGGTCCCGGTGAAGTCAAGTTCTGACCCTTCCCACTGTTTTGCCCGCCTCCTCGCGGATCGCGCTTGACGTCGGGAGTAGTTTGCCTTAAATTATCTACAGAAAAAAGATTTAACCCCCAAGGGAGTGTTACCATGCCAAAATACAGATACGAACGAATCGCCTTGCGGTTGCTGCTCACGTTGGCTCTCGTCTCGATCCTGGGACTGCTTGCCGCCCAGGGCAACACGGACGAATATGATCTGGTGAAAACCTTTGTGCTGCCCAAAACAGCCGTGCCCGTAAGCGAACTAACCCTGTCCAATGAGTCCTGGTCCAGGGATGGAGAGCTTTTCACCGGCATCGCCTTTGAACGCTTCGAAAACGGAAACCTCTCCCGTGTGCTCAGCCTCTTCCGCGGGCTGCAGCAGGGTCCCATGTATCTCTGGTATCCGGATGGCGCTCCGCAGATGAGTGCCACCTACCGCCAGGGCCGCCTCAACGGACGTTTTCTGGGCTGGTATCGCAACGGCGGTGTGATCTACGACATGGCCATCAATCAAAGCGGCTACGCCGGAGATTACCTCAGCCGGGAAGGCGGCCAGGAAGGCGAAGACATCTACGAGCCGGAAGGTGACGCCAACGAACCCCGGGACGGGGATTGATTTCCGGGGCGCCTGAGCCTGGCAGTGAGACGTGGCGGGACTCGAGCAGTTCTTTGGTTCGGACTGGCTGGACAGCGAACTTGAACATGTTTGGCAGAAAAAAAGATTGACGCGGTTTTTGGCCTGGAAAAAGGTGGTTTTCGCGTGCGGGTGAGTCCGGCGTGGCTTGGAAACCAGATCACATGGCCCCGGCCAAGATCACAGGCAAATGTGAGTTCTGTTTTTTATTTTTCCGTACCCAAACATCTCTGTGCGTCCAAAGCTTTGGCTTGGGGCGAAGACCAAATCCGGCAGCAAGAGAAAGCTACAAAGATCTCCGGCCATTAAGCCGGGCAAGGATAGACACATGAGCAAAAGCAGTGCGAAAAACGTGCATTCGTTCCGCGATCTGAAAGCGGCAGGCACAAAGATCACGATGGTTACGGCCTACGATTATGCGATGGCGCGGTGCGTGGCCGCCAGTGAGATCGACCTCATTCTGGTTGGCGACAGCCTGGGCATGGTGGTCCTGGGCTATGAAAACACGCTTAAGGTGACCCTGCACGACATGATCAGCCACACCGCGGCCGTGCGCCGGGGCGCGCCCCAATCCTTCGTGATCGCGGACCTTCCTTACATGAGCTATCATCTGGGACGGGACGACACCAAGGCCAACGCCGCCGCCCTGATCATCGAGGGCGGTGCCGATGCCGTTAAGCTGGAGGGCGGTTCGGGAGAGCGTTTGGAAGCCATCTCTGCCATCCTTGAATGCGAGATCCCCGTTTGCGCCCACATCGGCCTCACCCCCCAAAGTGTGCGCCGTTTCGGTGGTTTCAGGGTACAGGGCAAATCCCCAGAAGCCCACGAAACCTTGCTGCGTCAGGCTTTGGCCCTGGAAAAGGCCGGTGTCTTCATGCTGGTGCTGGAAGGCATCCCGGAAGGCCTGGGCAAAGAAATTTCCCAAAGCGTCACCATCCCCACCATCGGCATCGGCGCGGGACGCCACACCGACGGCCAGGTGCTGGTCTATCACGATCTGCTGGGCCATTCGGACCTGCTGCCCAAATTCGTGCGTTCCTACGCCACTCTGAACGCGGACATCACCGCCGCCCTGAACAGATATTGCGCCGAAGTGCGCGAAGGCGCTTTCCCCGGCCACGAAAACGTTTACCACCCCATCCCAGAAACAGAAGGATAGATATAAATGACTGCAAAATATGAGCATATGGAAACCATGACCCCGGACGAAAAATTCTCCGCCGTGGCCAACCTCAAGGAAAAGCTGGAGGAAAACTTTGTCAGCCTCGGACAGTTGCTTTCGGAGATCAAGCGCAGCAAGATCTTCCGCGTGAAGGGCTACGAATCCTTCAAAGACTTTGTGGAGGCCGAATACAGCCTCAGCGGCTCCCTGGCCGGCAAACTGGTGGCGGTGTTTGACGTCTTCATCGAAGAGATGGACGTGGATGAAGGCACCGTGCGCGACATCGGTTTCGACCGCCTCCAGATGATCCAGCCCCTGGTGCGCAAGGCCGACTGGGCCCAGCGCGACGAGTGGGTGCAAAAAGCTGAGGAAATGCCCACCAAGGACCTGCGCGATCACATCAAAGAGCTCAAAAAGGAAGAAAAGGAACAAGAACTTGATCTCAAAAAAGTGTTCATCGACCAGTATCTGGAACGGATGACCGGCATCCTCAACTGTTCCAGGACCGAACTTAACTACAAACTGGCCCTGTATTTCCAGGACGCCGACCCCGAAGGGATCAAATCCTTGGTCCGCGAACGCCAGCGCAACTTCGAAAATGAACTCAACAAGGAGGAATCCTCATGAAACGCGCCAAACAAATGAAAATTCTCTGGGTGGACGACGAGATAGATCTGCTGCAGTCTTTCGTGCTCTTTCTGGAAGAACGCAATTACCTGGTGGACACCTGCAACAACGGAAACGACGCCATCGACAAGGTGCTTGAAAATAAATACGATCTGGTGATCCTGGATGAAATGATGCCCGGCCTGGACGGCCTCACCACCCTGCAGGAGATCAAACGCATCAATCCCTCCCTGCCCATCGTGATGGTAACCAAGAGCGAGGAAGAAGGCCTGATGGACAAAGCCATCGCCTCTCAGATCGCCGATTATCTGATCAAACCCATCAACCCCAACCAGATCATCATGGCCATCAAGAAGATCTTCCAGGCCGATGAGATCCGCGCCAACCAGATCGGCGAACAGTACACCCGCTACATCACCCAACTGAACCAGCGCCTCTTCGACAACCCCGGCTGGGAAGACTGGGCCAACATCTACCGCGAAATGGCCTACTGGGAGATCCAGATCGACGAAGTGAACGACGAAGGTCTCCGCCAGACCCACTTCCTGGAAAAACGCAACTGCAACACCGAGTTCACCAACTACGTGGAACGCAACTACCGCGACTGGCTGCACACGGACGACCGCCCCAACCTCTCTTTCGACATCGTTTCGCAGTACATCGCGCCCCACTTCGAAGCCCGCGTGCCCATCTACTTCATCATCATCGACTGCATGCGCCTGGACCAGTATCTGGCCATCCAGCCCTACATCAAGGAACTCTTCGACGAAGAGCTCGACCTCTATTACTCCATCCTGCCCACCGCCACGCCCTACAGCCGCAACTCCATCTTCAGCGGGCTGCTGCCGCAGGATATCGCCAAGCGCTTCCCCGAATACTGGGTGAGCAGCGGAGAACTGGACAACTCGCGCAACCGCAATGAACACCAGCTCCTTGATGAGCACATCACCGAGCTGGGCTACAACCTTGATCCCACTTCCAAATACGTGAAGATCTTCAACATGGAGGAAGGCAACTTCGTGCTGCGCAAGATAGACACCTGGAACAAGGAAAACCTGATCGTGCTGGTTTACAATTTCCTCGATCTGCTGGCCCACCACCGCTCCCGCGACCAGATCCTGCAGGAAACCATCCCCCACGAGGAGGGCCTGCGCGCCTTCACCAAACACTGGTTCCTGCATTCCTCGCTCTACGAAGCCCTGAAACTGATCGCCAAACAGGACGCCATCTGCGTGATCAGCACAGACCACGGCTCCATCAAGGTGAACCGCGCCACCCAGGTGATCGGCGACCGCGATACCTCCATCACCGTGCGCTACAAAGAAGGAAAGAACCTCAGCGCCAACGACCGCCACGCCATCTTTGTGAAAAAGCCCTCTGAGTACGGGCTGCCCATCAAGAGCATTGTGGACAACTTCATCTTCGCCAAGGACGATTATTACTTCGTCTATCCCAATTCCTACCACCAGTATCAGAGGCAGTACAACGGCACCTTCCAGCACGGAGGCGTTTCCATGGAGGAAATGATACTGCCGGTGGCCACCTGCCGGAGCAAACGCCTCAAAATATAGTTGACAAACACGAAAATGGAGATTATCCTGTCTTCAGGATTGCTTCAGACAATGTCCCAAAAGTTACTGGCTCGTTGGCCAGTTGTTTTGGGGCATTTTTTTGTAACATAAGCTTCAGCTTGTTGGGTGCCCGAAATTCATTTCGAGGCACAAAGGATAGAAAGGATGGATATGCATTACCACAAACGCCGTTTGCCCCACATCTATATCCAGCACCAATCCATCTTTTTTACCTGGCGTTTGAATTTCTCTCTGCCGCATTCCCTCCTTCTGGAATATGATCAACTCCGGGTCAGATATTCAACGGAAACCAAAGGTCTGAGCAATGAATACCGCAAAATGCAAGAATATCTCAATCACAAGCGAATCTTTGGTTGGCTGGATGCGCAGTACGGAAAACTCAACCTGCCGGATTTTCACCTGATTTCACCGTCGATCGCGCAGATACTTATGGACAAAATTCTTGAGCATCAGGACAATGCCTACCATGTACAAGCTTTCTGCATAATGCCTAATCACGTTCATGTACTTATGATACCCTTCTGTGATTCGGCCAACTTCACAGATTCCGTTTCCGACATCGTCAAAAAATGGAAAGGGGCCAGCGCCAGAGAGATAAACCTGTTCTTGGGCCGGTCCGGACAACTTTGGGTGCGCGAAACCTACGATCACATCGTTAGGAATGAAGCTGAACAGAACCGCATATTGGATTATATCATCCAAAATCCGGTTAAGGCAGGGCTGGTGGAAAATTGGAAAGAATGGAAACATACTTGGCTGGATGAAGAACTGTCAAAATGCCTGGAAGAAGTTTGATGTTAAATTATGTGTTGGCGCGAGAATGAATTCGGCGCCTCCAACAAGCTAAAGCTTATGGTACATCTCAAATATTGGAGCCAACAGTGACCAAACCCAAAATCATGCAGTTGAACACAGAACAGGACACCCGGGACCTGGCGGTCTTCATCGCCCCGCTGCTGCGGCCCGGCGACGTGATCTGCCTCTGGGGCGATCTTGGTTCCGGCAAGACCTTTTTCACCCGCGCCCTCGCCGCCGCGCTGGGAATCACCGAACTGGTTGACAGTCCGTCTTTTGTACTGCTCAAGGAATACACCGGCGGTAAATTCCCGCTCTTCCACCTCGACCTTTACCGGCTGAAAAATGCAGCCGATTTCCTCGATCTGGGCATCACCGACCTCATCGATTCCGGCGTCACCCTGATCGAATGGCCGGAACTGGCGGCGCAATACCTTCCCCAGAGAATTCTGAACCTTTCCCTGCGCTTCAGCTACCAAGGCCGGCAAAGATCTGTGGAAATAGTTGCCAAGGACCGCTTTTCTGTTTATTTTGTCTGAAAACACCATCTACTGGAGGCTCTGATGAGTTTCAATCCTTTGTGGATAGCTCTTGTCGCCATTGTTGTGATGGCCGTTTGGGAAGCCACGGGCAAAGACAAATCACCACTGCGGGGCTGGCTGATCGCCGGCATCTGTTTCGTTTTGGGGCTGGCCGTCTTCGGGTATTTTCACATGGAAAGCCGGCTGGAAAACGACACCCTGCACGTGGTGGGCTACGCCAGCAAAACCTTTGAAAGCGACCTCGTGAAGTGGACCCTCTCCATGCAGAAAAACACCGGCGTGGACGGTCTGATGGAATCCTATACCAGCCTCAACCGTGATGTGACGGATTTCAAGGCCCTGCTGCTCTCCAAAGGCCTCACCGCCAAGGACATCAACATCCAGCCGCCAACCAGCACCCCGCACTACGACGACTACGGCAACATGACCGGCTACAGCGTGGACCAGATGCTCTACGTGCTCAGCAACGACGTGGCCAAGGTGGAAGAGATCGCCCTCGATCCCCAGTTCTTCGCGGAACGCTCCATCGTGCTGCAGCAATCCAACCTCGAATACCTCTATTCCAAGCTGCCCGAACTCAAGAAAGAGATGATCGGCGCTGCCACAGCCGACGCCATGGACCGCGCCAAAGAGATCGTGGGCGCCACCAAAGCCCGTCTGGGCAAGCTCAGCAGTGCCCGCAGCGGCGTATTTCAGATCACCGAGCCCTATTCCACCGAAGTTTCCGACTACGGCTACTACAACACCAACACCCGCGCCAAAAGCATTTCCGTCACGGTGACCACGGACTTCAGATTATAGGCCGAAACCTTCCGGGCATCAACTAAACTCACCCCAGGGAGGTGAAAATGATACGTCTGCCCCTATGTTATGTTGTCCTTGTATCTTTTTGTGTCTTGTGCGCTGTCCTGCCTGTGTCTGTTTTCGCCCAGGAAAACTTCAACCTGAGCCTGGTCAGCAGTACCTTTACCAGATGGTCTACCGTTGACGACATCGCCCTGGACGGAAATTACGCTTTTGTGAGCACCCGGGACACCGGCCTCCAAATCCTGGATGTTTCGGACAGCGCTGACCCTGTGGTGGTGAATTCCTTCGAGATCGATGGCGGCGTGATCGTCAAGTCACTCGTGCGGGACGGCATTCTCTATGCCCTGGGCTGGCAATCATCCCCGGATTCGGGCTCAACTGTGGAAACTTATACCCTGAACATTATCTCGGTTTCCGATCCTCAAAACCCGTATCTCTTGGGCACCTATCATCATCAGTGGCGACCCCTCTGGTTCATGGCTCTCTCCGGCGATTACGCCTATCTGGCAGGATATGAGAATTATTTTCTGGTTGTGGACATCTCCGATCCGGCACAGCCGCAACTGGTTACGACGGTTTCAACCGGATACCACAACTTGCGGGGCCTTGCCATGGACGGCGGGCTCCTGTTCTTTCTCACCTTTGAAACACGAACCCTCCAGATCTATGATATCTCTGATCCCGCTTCACCTCAGCCGCTGGGAAGCTTCACCACCCATTTCACTCCGGAATGCCTGGCGGTGGCTGGTGGATATGCCTATATCGGCACCCCCTCCAGCGTGTTTATCATCGACGTTTCCGTGCCGGTGATGCCAATTCCCGTCGGTTACCTGCAGAGCACCACCATCAGGAGGATCGCGGCTCTTGACGGCTTCGCCCTGCTCACTTCGCTCTACGAGGTCCTGCTCCTCGATGTGAGCGACCCGCAGCAGCCATTTATCAGCCACACTTATACCCACCCCACGCAAATAAAAACTTCCGCCGTTTCCGGAAACCGGCTCTATCTGGGAAATTTGAATTTGCCCGACAACACCATTGGGGATATGAGCATCCTGGAAATCTCGCTCCCGGAAGGTTTATCGACTCTTGGACATTATAAAAGACTGCCCAGGACCATCGATGTGGCAAATTCGGGTGATATCGTTTTCCTGGCTGCCGAGGCGACTTCCCTGATAGCGGTCGACGCGACTGAACCGGAGCATCCCCAAACGCTCTGCGAACTTCCGCTGGAGGTCAGCGAGGGGCCTTCATTTGTTGAAGGATCATTGCTTTACATTGTTGCCCCGCAAAACGAGATTAATATCATCGACATTTCCGATCCCTCGGAACTAAGCCTGCTCGGTTCGATAATCTGCCCGGCGGATGTCAGTTGCCTGGTGGTTCAGGGAAATTCGCTCTATGCTGGCCTGCCCTACCCGCACGGCATCAAGATCTAAAGACCTTTGCGTAATACCAAAGAGTCCAGCTTTCCAGGATCTACTTTGTAGTTATCCACAATTTTTTCAAATATTCTCAACATGAACCCTGAAAAAGCTCAGTTATCCACACATTTTGCGCTTT
>JAJBAV010000031.1 GCA_020532085.1 Candidatus Cloacimonadota bacterium
TCACGGCCGGAGTGGTGGCGCTGGGATTGAAGATCATGTAGGCCTGGGCGGCATAGGCGTTGGGCCAGGTGATGCCGGTCATGCCATAGGTGGTGCTCTGGTCAACGTCCACCAGCACCCAGGGATCAAATGTGAGGCCGAAATCGGCGTAGGTCTCAAAGCCGTCGTTCAGTCCCGGAGGTGGGGGCGGGGTATCGCCCGGGGCAGTCCAGCTGAGGGAGACGTAGGAGTTGTTCACCACTTCGGCGGCCAGGTTCGTGGGCGGATCCATGGTGTCCACGTTCACTTCGACGGAGAAGCTGTCCAGATAGATGTAGAACATGTTCGCCGCGCTATGGCCATGGAATCCCAGGAAATACGTGCCGCTGGCGGTGGGGGTTAATATAACCTCAGCTTCCTGGTAGGTGGTGTTGATGACATTGGTGTTTTGGAACAGCAGATTGGTCAGGCCCGCGGGGTTACCCGCGCTTCCCCAGTAAAGGGAAAGGGCTTCGGGATAGGTTTCGCTGTTGGCCCGGTAGAAAAATCTGATGAGGTAGTTGGTGTCCGCTGTGAGGTTCAGGGGCGGGGCCACCAACCAGTCGTCCATCGCCAGGGTTTGGTTGTAGCGGATGCGGATGGAATTGGGATCGGTCTGCGCGTTTCCGGCATAGGTTTCCCAGGTGTAGGCATCGGAGTTGGCATTGATCGCGGACCAGCCCAGAGGCAGGGCGGGGGCTGTCACAGCATCAAAATTCTGCACATAGGGGAAGGTGGTGATGGTGGGATCGGCCAAGGTGGTGAACTGCCAGACCGGGCAATCCAGGGCGTCACCGCCGGCAACGTTGAAGGGGACCACTTTCCAGTAATAGGCGGTGCTGTAAACAAGGTCGGTGGGATGGTCATACACCGGGTTGGTGAGTATGGTTCCGTTGACCAGGTTGGTGGGAGGGTTGTCGGTTCCGAAGAAGAGTTTGTATCCCTCAACGGTGCCGCCGCCGGTGGTCCAGCTGAGGTTGGTGCCGATGGCCACATCCGTGGCGTTATGGGCTGGGATGGGGTTCACAGCGGCTTCGGGAGGAGTGCCCTGCTGCGGGGGAGTGTAGTTGAAGATCAGGCCGTTCGGCGGATAGACCGTCGCGCTGATGCGGCAGGTGGCGTTGTTGGCGGTGCCGGCGGTGGTGGCGGCCCAGTCGGTGGTGGTGGTGCGGTTGTTGAAATCAGCGTTGCTGTCTCCGCGCAGGCCCACCTGCACCGTTTGGGCCGTGGTGGCGTTGACCGCGGTGAAGGATCCGTAGGCATAGACGATCTGATCGCCGTCTTCATGGAGCTGGATCTGGAAATTGAACACGTCTGTCTCGCAAGAAGTGGGAATGCGGCGGTAGTTTTTCCACTGCACGGTGAACACCCGGTTGGGGGCGGTGCCGCTGAGGAGGTACATCAGCTCGCCGGTGTCGCGGGATTTAAGGTCGCGGTTGAAGGCGGCAATGACGTTGTTGGTCCCGGTGCTGCTGCTGATGGCGAGGGTGCTGTTGGTGACCTCGGGCCCAAAAGCAAGGAAGGCATCGGTTTGGATGCTGACCTGGGTGTAGTCTGTGCCGTTGTAGTTGAAGGTGAATCCCAGGTCGATGGCGTTGAAGCTTTCATCGTCGTTGAGGTTGGTTCCCAGGACCGTGCCTCCGGTGATCTCGGTGTAGGTGCCGGTGCTGCTGGCGAAAGTATATTCGCTCACCGAGGCCCAGGCGCTGATGGCCAGTACCGAAAAGATCAGCAGGAGGACAATTTTGTTGAGGCTTGTTTTCATAACATCTCCTTGAGTTGGTTATTTCTAAACGTTAACACACTGCTATGAAGCGGGGTTGGGAACACTCAATTCCCATTCTCACTCAAGCCGCCAGAAAAACCAAAGGATAAAATTCGTCAAGAAAAAGTTGACTCCACATTCGCCCCGGGATCCCGGGAATTGGCAAATCCTTTGCGGGAATTGGCCGTCAGGGGCCTCCGCCTTTTTTGCCCTCCGCCTGTCCGCCTCAGAGATATTTCAGCAGTTCCCGGTCCGCAACCCCCGCGTAGAGCTCGATATAGGGCTTCACAGGGCTTTTGTTGATCTTGGGAAAGAAAACTTCCTCCACCTGGAAGAAGCCCACCGAGGCGCTCATTTCCACCGTGATGCAGATGGGTTTTTCCCGGCCTTTGGCGATGATCACCTTTTGGATGGCGCCGGCGGAGGTGCGGTGGATGTCGCCGATGCGGGGTTCGCTGGAGAGGATGGTGGGGATGCGGGCGCGGCCCTTCTCCATGTCGCTGCCGTCGCCGATCAGCACCAGCCCGGCTTCCAGCGAGTGGATCTGCTGGGTGGCCATGTGGCCGTAGATTCCTTCGATGGCGATGGAGCGGATGGCTGTTTTGGCCATGTGATCGTCCGGGGCGTGGATGGCATCCAGGATGCGGTCGATGAAGGGGGTGGCCAGTTGGATGGAGATCAGCTCGTGGCTGTGGCGGGCGATGGCCATGCCCAGATCGTGCAGCAGTGAGGCAAGCAGCACTCCAGTGAGGGAATCCTCGTCTGTGCCGGCACCTTCTTTTTCCAGGCTCATCTGGATGCCGCCGTCGTTCAGCAGCTTGAACATCCTGATGGCGTTGAGGGTGGCCTTGCGCATGTGCACGGGGCCATGGTCGTTGAAGCCGAGGCGCTTGATGGAAACTATGTTGGCGTATTCCTGCATGGCCTGGAGCTCGGGATCGGCAAAGAGCAGCTGCGCGGCTTGCAGCGGCTTGCCTTTGAGCAGCCGGAGGATGTTGCGCTCGAGGCCGCTCTGTTTAACTGATTTATTCATGTTATCTTATTCTCCTAGAATCTGTTCCTCAGCCGGAACATGATGTTGGTCACGCTGCTCACCACGGCGATGGCCATGGCGATGGTCCCGGAGATCAGCAGCACCTTGTAGGTATGTTCCGAAGCCAGGGCGGAGTTTCCCGCGATGAACCCCTGCATGGCGTAGTAGAGGCTGCTTCCGGGCACCAGGGGGATGATCACGCAGGTCACGAAGACCGAGACCGGCACCCGAATCAGGCGGGCCACTATTTCCGAATAGCTACATACCAATATAACCGCGCAGAAGATGGAAAACAAGAGCGAATTGCTGTAATAGAGGAAGATCAGGTACAATCCCCAGGAGAGTCCGCCGCCCAAAGCCAGCAGCAGGATCTTCCAGCCCTTGAGATTCACGCGGATGGAAAAACCCAGGATGGACAGCGCCGCCCAGATGAACTGCATTAGGGTGAGGTGGTCGAAAGGCCTCATCTCAATACCCCCAAAGTTCCCACAGCTTCAGCATCACGCCGCTGCCGGCGGCGATGGCCACGGCGATGAAGACGGCCTCGACGGCGCGGGCGGTGCCGGAAACGAGGTCGCCGCTCATGGTGTCGCGGATGGCGTTCACAAAGCTCAGGCCCGGCACCAGCAGCATGATGCCGCCGATGATGATATTGTCCAGCGCGATGTTCGGCACGCCCAGATCGATCAGCTTGGCGAAGGTGACCACCAGCGCGGCGCCAAGGATGTTGAGCAAAAAGTTGTTGATCTGCAGCAGTCCCAGCAGGCGCAGGGCAAGGCTCACCAGAATGCCCACGGCGTAAGCCACGGCGAACTCGGCCCAGCTGCCGCCGAAAAGCAGGCAGAAACAGCCGCTGGTGAGGCCGCCGCAGAAAACCGTGAACCAGGCGGGGTAATCTTTGGCATTGTCGATCTCGGCCAGTTTCCGCATGAAATCAGCGGCGCTGAGGCGGCACTGGCCCTCGCGGCAGGATTGCTGTTCCAGTTCGCTTACCAGATGGCTCACGCGGGTGATCTTACCCAGGTCGGTGCGCCGGTTTTCGATGCGCCGGATGCTGGTGTTGAGCTGGGTTTGGGAATCGGAGACCGAGATGAAGATGCCGGTGGGGGTCACGTAGGCCTCCGTGTGCTGATAGCCGAAAACTTCGCTCACCTTGCGCATCATGCGTTCCACGCGGTTGGTGGTGGCGCCGCTTTGCAGCAGCATGCGGCCTATCTCCAGGCTGATCTCGGTGGCTTCCTTGATATTGATTGCCGTCATTATTCGTCTGTCTCCGTTAGTTTCAATATCTCCTCCGACAAACCCAGGACCCTCGCCACGCCGATGGCGTTCAGGGGCGGGGCCTGGTTCTTCTTCAGGCGCCGGAGGCTGAAGTCCATGGCCTCGTTGAGCGCGCGCAGGCGTTGGTTGGGGCTGGCAAAGCGTTTTCCCTCCAGCGCGCCCAGATCCAGTCCCGCGATGCTGTAATGCGCCAGGCCTTCCAGCAGGGAGGGCGCCGTGAAATGCGTGGCGGCCAGGCACATGTGCTCTCTGGAGGCCAGATGGCGCAGCACCGCGGAAGCCAGCCTTTCCCCTTCGGCGGGATTGGTGCCCCGGGCAAATTCATCCAGCAGGAACAGGGTGCGCCCCTCCCGCTGCAAGGCCTCGCTGAAAGCCACCACTTCCTTGCCGAAGCTGCTGAGGTCGGCGCTGGAATCAGTCTCGCTCTGGTTGTACCAGATGTTGTCGAAGAGCGGCAATTCCGCCTCCGCGCAGGGCAGCGGGATGCCCAGGCGCGCCAGCCAGCAAAGTTGCCCCGCCGTTCTCAGCACCGTGGTCTTGCCCCCCATGTTCGGCCCCGTGAGCAGCGCCACCGCTCCGCCGAAATCATAATCCACGCTTTGCCAGCGGCGGCCCAACTCCTCGAGATGCAGTTTGAGCGGCAAGTGCACCGCCCCCTTCACCCGGATCGCCTTTTTACGAGTGAGTTTGGGGATGGCGCAGCCGTAACGCAGGGCGAAATCGGCCAGCATGAACTGCCAGCAAGCCTGGGCCAGGAGGCCGAGGGCGTCCCGCAGGCGGGGCAGTTCGGCGCCCAACGTCTCCGAGAGCGCTCGGAGGACGCGAACTTCCTCCCGCTCCCGCTTTTGCTGCAGCAGGGCCAGTTGTTTCCGCAGCTCCAGGCAGAGTTCGTCATCGGCCAGCAAAAAACTGTAGTTGGCCACGCTTTCCGCGCTCAGCACAAAGAAAGGCGAGTGCAGGACCCGCTCCGCCAGCGCGCTTTCGGCGCGGGAGAGGGTGAATTCCTCCTGCAGCCGGGGCAGGTCCAGTTCCCTGCGCGCTTCCTGCAGATACTGGGCCCGAGCGTGTTTGAGCCGGTTCGCCGTCTCGAGCTGGGCGCCGAGGATCTCGCCCAGTTTCTCCGAATAAGCGGCTGAAAGGTGAAAAGCGGGCGCTCCGGCACCCTCGGGGTCCAGGATGGCAAACATCCCACCCAGGTCCGGCAGGATGAGCGTGTCCAGCCAGCCCCGCCGACGCAGGCAGGTGTGCAGCCTGCCGTGGTGATAGAGAAATTCCTTGAGCAGGAAAAGTTCGTGCAGGGCGAAGCTGACCTGGCCCTTGCGTTCGGGCAGGCTGAGCCTGGGGATCCGGGCAAACAGCTCCCTCAGTTCACGCAGGGCATCGGCCTGTCCCCGCAGCAGCGTGATCACCCGCTCCAGCCTGGCGTAACGGGCCTTTGCCTCCGCCAGCTTCAGCGGAGGCCGCTTCAATTCCTGTTTCTTCACTTCGGCCGGGAATTCCCCCGCCAGTTCGATCAGGTCAAAAACCGCGGGCAATCCCAAAGCCCGGGCGCTGGGTGTGAGCATCGGCATCCTTCTTTAAACCATTTTATGGGCAGCAAAGCTGAACCGCCGCCTACCTGTCAATCTTTTTGTGCGAAAGGCTGGTGGATGGTGCCCGACGCGGTGCTGCGGATCCGCCGGGCATAACGGCGAAAGGCGTTCAGCGGCTCGGGATGGGGGAAGCCCCACTGGTTGCGCTCCGAAACGGTGATCCACACCTCCTCCGGCATCGCCGCGCGCACAAATTCCTGGCTGCTGGAGGTGCGGCTGCCGTGGTGGCCGGCCTTCAGATAATCCACTTTCAGCTCTTCCGGATACCTGGCCAGCAGATGCGCTTCCGCGTCTATATCCGCGTCTCCCGTAAAGAGATAGCGGGTATTCAGATAGTCCAGGCGAAAGACCAGCGACGCGCCGTTCGAGCTTTCCGTGAAGTAATCCCTGTCCGGATGCAGGAACTTCAGCCTGGACCCGGCCAAGCCATACGAAATGGTGTCGGTAACCGTGTGCACCTTGATCCCTTCCAGCAAGCCGGATTCGCTCCACTCCGCCCAGCGGGGATCGCGGGTGGTTTCGTCGGTAACGGCCAGGTTGCTGATGCTCAGGGTTTTGGCCAGATCGGGAAATCCTCCCGAATGGTCCGCGTCCAGATGCGTGAGCACCATCCAGTCGATGTGGCTGATACCCTTGCGGGCCAGCCAGGGCAGCAGTTTGCGGGCGGCCCAGCTTGTTTCCGCGTTGTGGAATTTCGGTCCGCTGTCCACCAGCAGGGTTTCGCCGCCGGGAAAGGAGGCCAGAATGCAATCGCCCGTTCCGCAGGCAAACAGATAGATGCCGCCCTCCGGCCCGGACCTGAATTGCGGCAGCAGCAGCAAAGCCAGCCCCAGCGCGGCGACTGGCAGAGGCTTCCAGCTAAACTTAAGCCGGCGCAGCAAAAACAGCAAGCTCACCACCAGCAGCAGCGCGCCCAGCAACTGCAGCCCCGTGATCCAGGTGTTTTCCAGCCAGAAAGGCAGGCCGGCCACAAATTCCGTCCAGCGGTTGAAGAGCCCCAGTAGCAGGCGGTATGAGCCGATGTAGATGGCGCTGAGCCAGTTCCCTCCGGGGATCAGCAGCACGATGAAGCACACGGTGAGCAGCGCCCCGGAAAGCGGGATTCCCAGCAGATTACCCAGGATACCGTTCAGCGAGGCCGTTCCGAAATAGTGCAGGGTGAGCGGCATGATCGCCAGCCCCACCACAAGGTTCAGCAGCAGCAGGTCGAAAAATTTGTTCAGCCTTCCCCGCAGGATGTCTGAAGGCAGTTGGCTTTCCCTGATCCAGACTATCCGGGGCAGGCCCAAAATGATCACCCCGATGCAGAGAAACGACAGCTGCAGCCCGATGTTGAACAGCTGGTCCGGACTGGCGGCGGTGATGACCAACAGGCTCAGCGCCAGCAGTTGCGCGCCGCCCAAAGGTATGCTGCGCCAGCGTCCCAGGATCATCAGGCCGATCATCAGAATGGAGCGCGTCACCGGCGGCGACCAGTGGTTCAACGCGGCGTAAAAGGTGATCAGCACCAGAAAGGCCAGTTCCGCTATCCGCCTGGGAAACAGCGCGTTAAGCAGCACCATGCAGATCGCGTAGAGAAACCAGATGTGCAGCCCGCTCACCACGATCAGGTGGATCATGCCGCTGCGGGTGAGTTGATCCCGGAACCGCCCCTTGGCCGATGTGTCTGAAAACAGCAGGGCCTTGGCAAATTCAGAATCCCGGCCCAGCTTGACGTCCAGGTTTTTCAGCAGTTCCGCCCGCCAGAGGGCCACGGGCAAAATCCGCGGCGGCTTGTCAACAGGAGCAAGTCCTTGCCGCACATAAGCTTTGTGGCGGGCGGGAAAGGTATCCAAAACAGGGTCCTGCTTTCCGGGCAGCACTTCCAGCAACGCCGTATATGACTGCCCCGGAGTCAGTTCAGTTTCCGAGAACAGGCTCAGCGGCTCGCGCACCTTAACGCCCGCCAGTTCTTCCAGCCGGATCTCGTGGATCCCGGCCTCCCGGGAAAGCAGTTTGGTGACTGTGAACTCCGCGTCCTGCTGGATGTGGTGTTTCCCTTCGAAAACCACGTCCAGGGCTGAGGGCTCGCTGGCCGCGTTCCAGCGCAGGGCGCCCAGAACCAGGCAGAGCAGCAGCAGCAGGGGTGCCCGCGCCGGCTTCAGCCAAACTGCCAGCACCAGCAACAAAGCCCCCAAACCCAGCAGTGGCCAGAAGGGCAGGGGAAGGTATTTCGCTACTCCGATGCCCGCGCTCCAGGCCAGCACCGGGATCAGCAGCGGGGCGGGCGGGGGTTGCGGGCGCATCAGATCAGATCGGAATGGCTTTGCTCAGCGCCGGTTGAAAATGCCCAGGATCAGCCCCAGCGCGAGCGACCACAGCGCGGCCAGCCCAACGCGCAGGTCCGGGGTCTGCAGAAAGGTCACCGTGTGGGCCGGGATCCAAAACCAAAGCAAGGCCAGCATGCTTTTGTGGATGCCCTTCCAGTTCTGCTTCCGCTCGCCCAGGTTGTCCAGCAGACGGTGCACGATCACCAGGAACAAACCGAATTGCAAATTCATGCAGACGGAGATGGCAAAGGCCTTGTCAAATTTGCCCAACGGCGGCAGATACGAATGTGCCTCCAGATGTTCCACGAAACCCGTGAAACCCTGAAAGGCGTACTTGATCGCCACGCCCAGCAAGGCCCAGACGAACATTTTCCACAGAGTGAGCGCGAAGGAAAAAGGATAGCGGAAACTCTTCCGGATGACCCACTTGGAGATCAGCTCGCCCAAAGTGCCCAGGATGGCGAACTGGATCATCGCCGACAGCAGCGGGTATGCCTTTACCCAGCTTAAATACAAAGCAAGCAGTGTTTTAAGAAATTCTAACATTGATACTCCTTGTGGCCGCAACCCTCCCCAAACCGCTTGCCACAGCGGCCAAAACTGTCAACCCTTCTTTTCAAACCCGGATGATCACTCTCCGTAGATGGACCGGACCTGAAAAAATTTTTCCGTCTCGCTAACGGGGGCGGTCCAGTCGCTGGTCCCGAAAGTCCCCGAGGCATCTTCGGCGTACATCTCTTCCGGCAACGGGGCGGAATAAACCTTGTAGGTGTCGATCCCGTAAAGGTCTTCCCAAGAAAGGGTTAGAATTCCTTCGTTGACTGTGAGGCTCAGATGGGCGGGGATGCCGTCGGAAAACTGGCGCCAGACAGGCAAACCCCAGCTGCCCTCGCTGTTTCTGGCCCGCAGGTAGAGGCAGTGGTTGCCGGGTTCGATCTCTCCCACCAGGGCCGCAAAATCAAGGCTGACGCTGTTTCCGGGTGTAAGCATCACCTGGGTGCCGTTGCCGAAACCGGGATCGGCATCCACATAATACTCCAGCCGCGTGATCTCAGGCGCGCTGTTTGCGGCCCAGGGCAGCAGGAAAGACCGGCTCTGCGGCAGGCTCCAGACACCTTCGTCGTCCTTGGCGCGCGTAAAAAGCCGGTGGATGCCTGGCTCCAGGGCGGCGGTGCTGACCAGTTCATCGAGGCTGACCCCGTTGCGGCCGTGGATCAGGTTCCCGTTGCCCACGCCGGGATCGGTATCGAAGAAACATTCGACAGCGGCCACATTCCTTTCCGAGAAAGCCGGCGCGGTGAATGGCACCATGAAACTGGCGCTCTGCGGCAGGCCCCAGATAGCTTCATCATTCTTGGCGCGGACAAACAGCCGGTGGATACCGGGTTCCAGGCTGGCGGTGCTGATCGGTTCATCGAGGCTAACCGCGTCGCGGCTGGGGTAGAGCTGGTTTCCGTTGCCGGGGCCGGGATCGCTGTCGAAATAGTACTCGATCCCGCTTATCGTGAAGGAACACAGGATTCCGGCAACACAAAAAATCAGCAGTATCAGGCATGGCGGTTTCATGATCTCTTCCTCCCGCCGCCTCAGTTGCCGGCCTGGGCTTCGATGTGCACGTTCAGAAATCCGTTTTCGTCAATTACGATGGGGCAGCTGAAGGCGGTGATGCTGGGCAGGCTGGTTAAATACCAGAGGTCGTTGAAGGGTGTGTCGCCGCCGTAGATGCCGATGTCCTCGCCGTTGATGCCAGCCCCAATGGCAGGATTTTCCGGAGGTTCCGGCACCAGATGGTAATCCCCGCCGTTCACGTCCTCCATCACCAGCGCCAGGTTTACATTCTGCAGGTTGCTGGGGTCGGTGATGTGGGCGGAACTGCCTTCAAAGATGCAGTACTGGAAGTCGTGAGCGGTGTAGATGGTGATGATCTCCATGATGCAATTGATGAAGTGCAGATCGATCGGACTGGACCATCCCCCGTGCAGTATGTGGGTCCCGTCATCGACGTTGGCAAAGAGGCAATTGTAGAAATAGGTGCAGAGGTTGTTGCTGCCACCGGTTTCGATATGGGTCACGTTGCCGATGAACACGCAGTTGGAACAGGTCACATAAGCCCCGGAAGCGGGTTGCATGAATCCCTGCAAAGTGCAGCCGTTGATATGGGCGCCGTTACCCACGAAAACACTTGCATTGCACCAGCAGTTTTTCAGTTCGGAACCGGAGGCCTGCAAATTGATAGTGCCGTCGAAGCGGCAGTTTTCATAGGTCACCTGATGGCTGTTGTTGAGGTTGCCATAAACATGCAGCCCACTGAAAACGCTGCCGGCACCGCCAGCCTGGCTCACCCAGGGATTTATCCTGGAGGTTAAAAGCTCCGGATTGGCGGGGTTGAAACCGCCTCCGATGACTGTCAGGCGTTTTTCCACATCCTCATTCCAGGCGGGACCGTAATCGTATGGAGAGGGGTAAACGTAGATCGTATCCCCGTCTGAGGCAGCGTTGTAGGCCGAGATCCAAGTGGTGTACTGGCCGGTGGGGTGGAGGTTGTTGTCCAGGATGAAACTTTCAGCAGACAGAGCGCCCGCGGCAAGAGTGGCGATGAAGCTAAAGATGAAAACTCTCATTGTTCTGCTCCTTGCTGTTTGTGAGGCGGCGAAGACGAGCTCGCTGCTCATTAAACCTTGAAGCCGGCCTCCGCTGCAAAGAATTGTGGTCAGTATAGTTTTGTCAAGTTTTTTACCTTTATGACCTGAATACCAACCCATCATTCTAGAATATTCCTTGGGCCGCTCCCAATATCAATACGGTATCAATACGGAATCAATACGGATTTCATCCGTAATGATTCCGTATTGATACCGTATTGATATTGGGAGCCAGGAAGGGTATCTTAAAAGAAACAGCGGAAAAAGGGGCGAAAATTCCGGGGGAGTGATCGGCCCGCGGAGCGATATTCAATTCTGGTGGGTGGGATCGATCCGCTCCAGGATCCTCCGGGTGTTGGCGGAGGTTTCGGAAAAGATCTTCACCAGTTCGCCAGCCGTGAACAGCAGCAGCGCGAGGATGCCGCCCAGGCAGAGGATGAGCAAAAACAGGCCGGGGCTGTCGTCTTCCTCCATCGTGAAAACGATCAGGAAAGCAAAGAACAGGGGCAGGATCGCCGCCAGTTTCAACAGCAGCGACAAGATGGCCCTCAGCCGTTCCGGAGAGACCCGGAAGCGCTCACTCCGAGGCTGCTCCAGTTGTTGCCGGGGTTCGGCCCCGTTCAGTTTGGGTGCGGCCATGATTTCCTCCCTTCAGCTTGGACAGGCTTGTGTTTCAGCTTTGATGCAGCGGCGATATCTGTCAATCCGAAAGTGGAGGGTTGCTTCGCCCGGATGGCAGGATTCCAGACGGAAGAATCAGAAAGCGCACTCGCGCGGCATTCCATTGCTGCAAAAAGAGTGGACTTTTCCGTGCCGGAAGCGCATGATCGGCGTCATGCGGACCCTGAGTCCCGGAGGGACTCAGTCTGTTGACAAAGTTGTTGGCCCAGCCTTTTACATCGGAACACCGGATTCATCCGGTCGGCCCAACATATTCATCTGGTTTTTGGGATGAGGGAACTGGGTTCATGTGAAGCGCTCCGCTTTTCTGGTCGTGGTTCGCGCCGGATTTATTTTGACCTTCAGATTTTACTTGACAGACCATCACCTTCACACATAAATTACGCTCAGAGGCGAGTGCCATTGGGAACAAGTAGTTGGGCCAATTTTGACACGGGTATGGCTCGCCGGACTGGCGATCATTACAGATAGATGGGAGCCTGAACATGGACGGCAAGTTTTTGCGCTTGGTTCATTATCTCCCGGCCGAAAGTCCGCGGGGCTGCTTCGGCAGGGATGGATCAGCGTATTTCCGGTCTGGCGGGCGGGCCGGCCTTTCCCTCGTTCCCGGCATCCACGTCGGCCCCACGCGTAGCTCACTTCACGCGCGCGCCGGGCAAAACGCTATCAACCGCTTTAAACCGATCCCTGTCTTCACCCGGATGCCCCAGGCGTGCGGACGATCATCACCCAACCTGTTTCAAGGAGATCTGACATGAACAAGATCTTTATGTTCCTCGCGCTTCTCGTTTTAACTGGAAGCCTGAACGCCTTCATTGGAGAAGGTGAATCCAATGTTTTCACCATCACGGTAACCCCGGTGGATGAATCCGTACTGCCGCCGGACACCCAAAACACCTGCCTGCGCGAGGCTTTCCCCAATCCCTTCCGCAGCGGGGAAGACACCCGGATGAACATCAGCGTTCAAGCTGGCGAAACGGCCACACTGACCATTTACAACCTCAAAGGCCAGGTCGTCAGTTCCCAGACCCTCTCTCCCGGAATTCACCAGATCGTCTGGAACGGGCGTGACCGCGGCAACGATCCCTGCGGCAGCGGGATCTTCCTGGCCAACCTGAAATCCCCCAGCCACGCATCAACCACCAAACTGGTGTTGCTAAAGTGAGGCAGGGCATCATGAAAAAGCGCATCCTGACCTTCATCTTTCCGCTGTTCGCGCTGGCAGTTTCCGCCAACGGGCCGGTGGTGACGAACGTGACCGCCAACCAGCAAAACGACCTGGTCGTGATCACTTACAACCTTTCCCATCCCAACAGCCTACCCTGCGAGATCAGCGTGGAAGTGTCGACGGATGGCGGCGTCTCCTACGCGATCTTGCCCGCAGCCCTCAGCGGCGATATCGGGACAATAGCAGCCCCGGCCGCTGGCGCGGATCACCAGATAGACTGGCAATTCGGGCTGGATGGGATCGGCTCCGGAGACAACTATCGGGTCAAAGTTATCGCTGATGACTTGCAGGGACAGATACCTGAAAACTTCGTCTTGGTCCCTGGCGGCACCATCCATCCCACAACTGGCATCTATACCGCTGGACTCACCGTATCTGACTTTTATATGGACAAATACGAGCTTACCAACGCCGCGTGGAACGCGGTGATGGGTTCAGGCGGCGGGGACAATTATCCCCATGCCTCCGTGAGTTGGTTCGGCGCCATCGAATACTGCAACCGGCGGAGCACGATGGAGGACCTGCCGCCTTGTTACAGTTACCTGAACTACGGTACCAACCCCGACGACTGGCCTGCCGGGTGGAATACATCTGACGACAACAGCCTAAACGTTTCCTGCGACTGGAATGCCACCGGCTACCGGCTTCCCTCTGAAGCTGAGTGGGAATACGCCGCCCGGGGCGGTTTGCAGACGCACGGCTACACCTACAGCGGCAGCAACGACCTCAGTCTGGTGGGCTGGTGTTGGTCCAACAGCGGTAATTTTCCCCACCCTGTGGGGCAGCTTGCTCCCAATGAACTGGGGACATACGACATGAGCGGAAATCTGTGGGAATGTTGCTGGGACATATACAGCGATTCCTACCGTGTGATACGCGGCGGGTACTTCAGCAGCGTTTCCAGCTACTGCACCGTTTGGGTTCGTAACGCCGTCTACCCTACGGTCAGCGACGTCAGCTTAGGCTTCCGCATTTGCAGGGTTTACCCTTGATTTTTGTTTTTTCCTTCTTGCCTGTTGCAAGCTGCGGAGCGAAGGGAAGAAGATTTGAGACTGAAAGAAACATGGTTGCACAGGGGGATTCGTTCCTTGGTAAGATCAAGCAGCGTGTCATTCCGGGGAGGGGGCTTCAGCCCTGGAAGGGTCCTCGCGGGCAAGCGAAGCGAGTTCGTGGGGTGCGAACGGGACCCCGGAATGACAATCCGAGACTTGTTGGTTAATAGTACTATAGTCATTTTGTCTCTCAACCCACTCTGTTTGGAAGAGAGCCGAAAAAAGGCGGGATGAAATTCCCGCCTATTATCTGTTTATTGAGTGATTTGGATCAGACGATATGGCCTTTGCCCACGCCGCGAACCTGGCAGCCAAGCTGCCTGTACTCGGCAAGGGTGGCGTCGGAGAGGAAGTTCGAGCAATCCACGATCAGGGGTTTGGTGCCGCAGAGGGCCAGCACTTCGGCCGGTTTGAGGCCCTTATACTGGTCGTGCCCCACGGCGAAGATCACCACATCGGCTCCGGGCAGCACGGCCTTGAGGTCGCTTTCCACCTTGGATTCATCGAGTTCCGGCCAGGCTTCCACGTAGGGATCGTGGGTGAGCACTTTGGCAAATTCCTTGCGCAGGAACTCCACCAGCACCTTGGAAGGGGAATGCCGCGTGTCGCCAACGTTTTCCAGGTAGGAAACGCCCAGCACGGCGACGTTCACGTCACGAAGTTCCGGGATCACGGTTTTAACCAGGTCGATGGTGTGCAGTGGCATGGTGTCGTTGATGTTCACGCTGCGGATGGCCATGCCCAGAGTTCCCTCGATGCCGAAGAGGGTTTGCATGGCCCAGTTGGCCAGCACGGGATCCTTGGTGAGGCAGTAGCCGCCAACGCCGAGGCTGGGACGCAGAAGGTTGTCGTGGGTGCCCTGGCGTTTGCGGATGGCGTCGCGCACCTTGAAGATGTCCACGCCGATCTGTTCGGCGAAGCGGGCCCATTCGAGGGTGAGGGCGATGTTCACCGCGCGGTAGGTGTTTTCCATCGTTTTGGCCAGCTCCGAGGCGTTGGTGTTGTCCAGCTGGGTGAGGGGATAATTCTCCACGTCCAGCACGTTGGAAAGAAATTCGCGGCAGAGCTCGATGCTCTTTTGGTTCACGCCGGAAAAAACGCGCCAGAAATCGCGGATGGAGGCCACATATTTGGCGCCCGGCATCACGCGTTCATAGGAATGCGCCACGAGGGGTGGATGGGCGGCGATGTCGATCCCGCGTTTGGTGAATTCTTCTTCCAGAATGGGTTTCACCACTTTCTCGCAGGTTCCGGGCGGGACGGTGGTCTCCACCAAAACGAGGCAGTCGGGCCGGATGTGCTGGCCCAGCATGCGGATGCCCTCGCGGAAGGCGAGGAGGTCGCAAAAACCTTTCTCCGCCTCGCCGAAGGAGGGTTTGGTGGCATCGAGCTGGATGTCCACCACCACGATATCCACCAAGCTGTAAACCGAATCTTCGCTGGTGGCGCGGAAATTCTGCTTTTCCACCACCGTGCGCTGGAAGATCTGGGGAACCTCGGGATCGGAGGAACTGACCGGGGGCACGCCGGAATTGATCACCGGCACTTTCCAGAACGAGCGTTTGGAGGCACGCTGGTGCCCGTGCACGAAGTAGATGGGTTTGCCGTTTTTGTCCGTGGCGTCGGCCACCACGGTGGCCATCACGCAGCCCACAAAACCCAGGCCTTGCACGGCCACGATCTTGCGGCCCAGGGCGCGCTGCTCCTCGGTGATTTTAACCAGTATTTCGCGTTCTCGCGCGTTTTCTTCTTCAGTGGGAATCTGATACTCGGTGCCGTCGGGCGCCAGAGAAACGTTTGGCATATGCGAAGTTCTCCTTTACAGAATATTGCTTTCGGGTTCAAAAAAATGAGAGGCGGAGCGTGTCAAGATTTTTCGTGGCTGAAGTAACACCCGCTTTGGTTGGAATGGCTGCTCAGACATGCTGGTCGAAGAGAATGGGATTGCCATCGGGATCCAGGACCGTGAAACTGGCGGGGCCAGCGGGACCGGACTCTGCGAAATCGCGGATCTCGAGCCCCAAACGCTCCAGGCGTTGGCGGATCTCCCTGATATCCCGCGTTGCGGGGGTTTCCCGCGCGTTCTCGTCCCAACGGGGGTTGAAGGTGAGGATGTTTTGCTCGAACATGCCTTGGAACAGACCGATCAGGCAGCTGCCGTTTTTCAGGATGAGCCAGTTCTGGCCGATGTCGCCGCCGAACTGCGCAAAACCCAGTTTGAGGTAGAAATCCCGGGAGGCGCGGATGTCCTTCACGGCCAGGCTGAGCGAAAAAGCGCCCAGGGTGCTTGATCGTGCCGCGCCCATCAGTTCTCTTCCAGCGCGCAGCCGACCATCCAGTTGATGCCGAATTTGTCGGTGAGCATGCCGTAGTATTCGCCCCAGAAAGTTCTTCCCAGAGGCATGGTGACGCTGCCGCCAGCTCCGAGGGCCGCGAAGATCCGATCGGCTTCAGCCGTGTCCCCGGCTCCCACGTAGATGGAAAAGTTGTTTCCCACTTTCAGCGCGGGGGCCCATTCGCCGCCAGCATCGCTGCCCATTAGCACTGTTTCCCGGCTGATCGGGAGTGAGATGTGCATGATCTGGCCTTTCAGGTTTTCCGGCAGAGGCGGCATGCCCTCGTGGACCGGCATATCGCCAAAGGTGCCTACGTAGGGAAATTCCCCGCCAAAGACGGAACGGTAGAATTCAAACGCTTCGCGGCAGTTGCCGGCGAAGTTCAGATAGATGTTCACTGTGGGCATGGTGTTGCTCCTTGTGGTTTAATTTCATGGCTTTCGCGTTCTTGAAAAGGACCCTCAGGCTTCATCCGCGGGCACGGCCTGGATGTACTGCCGGGAGGAGGGTGCGGGTTCTTGGTGTTTTAGCCGGCTGAGGATAACGATCACGAAGATGCCGGCCAGCAGGGTGGTGAAAGTGTCCGCCAGCGGCAGGGCGAAGATGAGGCCGTCAAAACCGAAGAATTTGTTCAGCAACAGCAGCGCCGGAATGTAGGCCAGGCCCTGGCGCGAGATGGAAACGATGAAGGCGGGCAGGGCCTTGCCCATCGCCTGCAGGCTGTTCATCATGATCATGCCCACTCCGGCGAAGGGGATGGCGTAGATGTAGGCCCCCAGCACCTGGCGGCCGATGTTGACGGTCTGCTCGATCGGGGTGATCATGCTGATCAACTGCCGGGGCAGAAGGGCAAAGAGCAGGGTGAAAACCACGCTGAGGCCCAGATTGATCAGCACCGCTGTGCTGATGGCCTTTTTCATGCGGGGGAAGTTGCCCGCGCCATAGTTGAAGCCGATCAGGGCCTGCACGCCGATGGAAACCCCGATGAACACGAAGATGGGAATGGAGAAAACCCGCGCGGCCACGCCCAGGGCGGCCACGGAACTTACCCCGTAGGCCGAGGCGAGATTGTAGGAAATGGTGTTGCCGATGCTCATCATGATCTGGCTGAGCGAAGCCGGAATGCCGATCAGAAGTATCTCCCGGTAAATATTCCAGCGCGGGTGCAGATACTTCAGCGCCGGGGGCGCCACCGCGTGTTTGGAAAGATAATACCAAATGTAATAGCACATCCCCAAGCCCTGGCCGATCACCGTGGCTATCGCCGCGCCAGTGACTCCCATGTTGAATCCAAAGATCAGGATGGGGTCCAGGACAATGTTGGCGCCGGTGCCGATGAAAAGTCCGTACATCGCTTGCCGGGCACCGCCCTCACCCCGGATCAGCTGCACCATGGTGAATTTCAGCAACACAAAGGGGCTGCCGACCAGGATCCAAAACATGTACTGCCTGGCCGCCGCAGCCGTTTCACCGCTGGCGCCGGTGGCTTTCAGGAACAGCGGGATGGCCAGGATGCCCGCCACGCCCAAAACAAGCGACAGCACGAAGGAGCTGAACACAGCCGTGGTGGTGGTTTCCCGGGCGCGCCGGAACTCCTTTTTGCCCAGCAGCCGCGAGAGAAAGCTGGCCCCGCCAAAACCGAAGATCCCGGCGATCGCCATCTGGACCATGAACAGCGGCAGCGAGATGGACACCGCGGCCACCATGGCCTCGTTGTGCAGCTTGCCTATGAAAAAGGTGTCCGTGAGATTGTACAGGATGTTCACCAGCATGCTCAGCACGCTGGGCAGGGCAAGATGCATTATCGCCCGGATGACCGGCATTTCCTCCAAAACGTAGAGATTGCTTTGCTTCATTTATTCTTTTCAATTTCCTTCGCAGGCGAAGTTTTTCAGCAGGCGGTTTCTGTCAACCCCTGCGAAACCGGCGCTCGGGGAGGCCTGCCAGAATGCCGCTTCAGATATCACCGGGGCGGTCGTTAACACTCGCACGGGGATATTCCGTAACCTCCACCCCCCCACATCAAAATATTGCTTGACATATATTGTGGGAATAAATTAACTGCGGTTTTGGGGGTTGCGGTGGATGCGGACGGCATCACCTACCCTCAGGGATAAGGAGGTAAGATCATGACCGCCAAGGTTTTTTGCCTGCTGCTGTTACTAACGGCGCTGGCCTCACTGGCCGCCGGAGAACTGCCGGTAACTTCATATGGGGATAGGGATACAGGCACCATCACCGGCATTGTCCGCAACACTTTCAACCATCCTGTGCAAAGCGCCACGGTCTCCTGCGGCGACGTTGCCGACACCACAGATACCAGCGGGTCTTACCGCCTTACCCTGCCTCCGGGGTATTGGACCCTCACGGTCAGCCATCCCCTCTATGTTACTTTTGTCCGGCCAGCCGTTCCGGTAACAGAGGGAGAAACCACCTACTGCAATTTCATGCTGCAGCTCCCTCCCGCGTGGTTTCATGACAGCTTTGAGGACCATGAGGACTTCGCGCTGGAATTCGCGCCCTGGACCTGTGTGGACGTGGATCTTTCAGACACTGCGGGCATTGGCGGCACCAGCTGGCCCCACGCTGGTGAACCCCAGGCCTTCATCGTTTTCTACCCCACCGCCACGATCCCGCCCCTGACGGAGATCCAGGCCCATTCCGGCAGCAAAATGGCCGCCAGTTTTCCAGCTACCATACCCCCCAGCTGGGACTGGCTGATCTCCCCGCCCCTGAGTGGGGCCGATTATTTCAGCTTCTGGGCCCGCTCCCTGAACGCGGACAACGGCTTGGAGAGGTTCAAAGTGGGAGTTTCCACAACCGGGACCGTCCCCCAAAGCTTCGCCATCATCAGCGGCCCCCTGGCCTTGGAGGCTCCCGCGGCCTGGACCGAATACAGTTTCGATCTGTCCGGTTTCGACGACGGAGTTGTGTTCGTGGGAATCCACCACTGCACCAACGGGGGATCGGCTTTTCTGGTTGACAGCGTGAACTCGGAGGACGTGCCGGTGGCGGATGAAAGCCAAACCCCGGCAGTTACGGGGATCCAGGGCAATTACCCCAATCCCTTCAATCCTGAGACCCGCATCAGCTACAGCCTGGGCGAGGCCGGTCCGGTGGAACTCGGCGTCTTCGATCTCCGGGGCCGGAAGGTGAAAACTTTGGTCAGCGCTGACCTTCCATCGGGACATCACAACATAATCTGGAACGGGATCGATGACGCGGGCCAGTCGGTTGCCAGCGGGGTTTATCTGTGTAAGCTGCGTGCCGGGGGGCTGCGTTCCTGCCACAAGCTGGTACTGATGAAATAAGGCTCATGTTCAAACAGAGTGGGTGCGACTGCCGTCATCCCAGCGCAGGCTGGGATCAAGAAAGACATGTATGTGTGCTAACTGCTTTATAATATTAAGAGGGTACAAGTTCCGGATTCCAGCCTGCGCTGGAATGACGGCGAGTTACCATCCGGGTTGCCTTCTGGGTGAGCGCCTGCACCCGCTTGATTTTAAAAGAAAGCCGTAACTGCTTGGCCACCCCAATATCCTGTTAGCCACACCCTGAGCGCTCGCGTCCATCCCCCTCCCTTGCCTCCCGCCTGATCATCGCATCAAACGCGGGTATCAGGCGGGAGGCGCATCAGAAAACCGGGACAGGGCCTTGACGGCCAGTCTGTATCGCTTCAATACATCACAGGGTAACCGGCTCTGGATCAAGGCAGTACCCACCCATTCCATTTGAAAAGGCTCCCATTCAATCCGAGTGGGTGGAAGTGATCAGCCAGCCAGCAGCCCAGAGGGCCACAGATCATAGCGAGGGAGCGCAGCGCAGCGGAGCCCCTCGTAAGGCAACAAGGGACAAATAATGGAATTTCCTCCACCCCTTCCCGTAAACGTGCCACGTTTTCGGGGAGGGGTGGAGGCTTGATAAATCGGTTGATCTGTTCATTCAACGAGGGGTTCCGAACCGTCTTTAGCCGGTTCTTCACACCCTCGCTATCATTCTGCCGCCCTCACGGGCTGTAGCCACCTGGTTTGAAAGAGAGCCTTTGATAATGAGCCTGGGTTTTCCTCACTTCACCAGTTTCTTGTACAAAATGAAGGAATGCAACATGGGATAGAGCAGGCAGCCCAAAGCCAGCACTGTGGTCAAGTTCTGGAACAGCGCGGAGCCTGGCAGGATGAGACCCTTGAGGATCATGACGATGCCGCTGAGCACAAACAGCCAGCCGCCCAGGCGGTGGGTCCTTTCCCAGACCAGTTCATTGGCGATGGTCCAGGGCGTGCGGATGCCCACAAAGAGGTTTTTGGGCACCTTGGGGAGCATGTTGCCCAGGAAGATGAAGAGCAAGCCGATGAGGATCAGGATCAGTTTCACACCGGGCACTTCGCCCCATTTGGCCACATACAGGCTGTAGAGGCTGAGGGTGGAAAAACAAGCCAACAGCGTGGTGGTGAGCGGGGGCAGGATCTTTTCGAAGCGCTCCGCGTACTTTTGATACCAAGGCGAATACCAGTTAAGCAGATAGAGCAGCAAAAACAGCGCCATATTCAGCCCCACTCCCCAGATGAGGCCCGTGCCGCGGCTGGTCCAGCCGTCGATCTGGTTCTTGTAGTTCCAATGGATGGGAACCTTCGCCCCTGCCGGCAATTGCGTGGCGAACCAGAGCACGGCGGCCAGATGCAGCGCCAGGATCAGCAATGCCCATTTGTACTTTTTCAGTCTTGTCATCATTCACCTCTCTTTTTGATCAGATCCAGTACCCAACTGCCCAAGTCCTCAAGCACAGTGGTGTTGAGGCTGTAAAAGACGAATTGCTTTTCCTTGCGGGCGGAAACGAGGTCCGCGTGGCGCAGCACCTTCAGATGCTCGCTGAGGGCGGGCAGACTGATGGGAAAATGGCCCGCGATCTCGGTGACGGACATCGGCCCGTTCCGCCGCAACAGGGAAAGGATCTCCCGCCGCGTGTGGTCCGCGATGGCCTTGTAGAATGAATCTGACATCGTTTCTCCTTTATATTGTGTTTAACTAAGCGCATAATTAGGCGATAGCCGAAATATGTCAAGAACTTTGTGTGGTTTTACTTGACAAAAGCGGGGAATTTCTCAATTAGGACAGAAATTTGGATCCAAACAGGGAGATCAAGATGAGAAGATTTGTAATCCTGCTGTTGGCGCTGGCCGCTGTGGCCGGCCTCGCGGCCACGGACATCACCGGCACCTGGAACGGAATGCTGGACGCGGGCGGGCAGAAGCTCCGCATCGTTTTTCACATCAGCGCCACGGAAGAGGGGCTGAGCGCGACCCTCGACAGCCCGGACCAGGGCGCCTTCGGCCTGCCTGTGGCCGGGGCCGTATTCACCGATCCCCGCTTGGAGCTGGTGCTGGACGCACCTCCGATCACCTATTCGGGGGAATTGAAGGATGGCATGATAGTTGGAACCTTCAGGCAATCAGGTTTTTCCGCCCCGCTTGACCTGCAGCGTGAAACCCTGCCCAAGCCTGTTTACATCAGGCCGCAGGAGCCCAAAGAGCCATATGGCTACAGGATCGAGGAAGTGCTCTTCACCAATCCGGAAGCGGGGATAGAACTGGCCGGAACGCTCACCCTGCCGCAGACTGAGAGAGTTTTCCCGGTGGTGGTGATGATCAGCGGCAGCGGCGCCCAGAACCGGGATGAAGAATTGATGGGGCACAAACCCTTTTGGGTGATCGCCGACCACCTTACCCGCAACGGGATCGCGGTGCTGGGCTACGATGACCGCGGCGTGGGCGGTTCCGGCGGAGACGCCTCCACCGGCACCACCTTCGATTTTGCCTCCGACGCCCTCAGCGCGGTGCGCTATTTGAAAACCCGACCGGAATTCAACCAAATCGGCCTCGTGGGGCACAGCGAAGGCGGGATCATTGCCCCCATCGCCGCCTCCCAATCTGAAGACATTGATTTCATCGTGCTGCTGGCCGGGACGGGCATCCGCGGCGACAAGCTGCTGTTGGCCCAGGAAAAGCTGATCTACCAAGCCTCCGGCATGCAGGAAGAGGAGATCAACCAGATCCTGGAAGTGAATGCCGCGGCTTTCGGACTGGCCCTCTACACGCAGGACCTGGATAGCTTCAAAACAGAACTTGGCAACTATCTGAAGGAAAAGATGGATGACGGCTCGATCGAGATCCCGGCAGGCATGACCTACGATGAACTCTATAAATTGCAGATGGACAGCATGACCAATCCCTGGATGTACGAATTCATCAGGCTGGATCCCGCCCAGTGGTTGAGCAAAGTCACCTGCCCTGTGCTCGCTTTGAATGGCAGCAAAGACCTGCAGGTGCCAGCCAAATACAATTTCCCCGCGATCAGCGAAGCGCTGGAAGAAGCGGGAAACAACGATTATACCTTGCGCAAATACCCCGGCCTGAACCACCTTTTCCAAGAATGCGAGACCGGGCATCCGGACGAATACGCCAAGATCGAACAGACCTTCGCGCCCACCGTGCTGGAGGAAATGACCACCTGGATCAAGGCCAGGACTCTCCCGGAATAACGCTCAGTTCAAGTCCAGCCAGTAGATGCGGCCGCGTTCGCCGAAAAGGTTGTAGCCGTCCTCCATCCTGACCCAGCCGTATTTTTCGTAGTAAGCGGCGTGGTCGGTGTTGAGGTACAGCCTGCCGTAGCCCATTTTACCGGCTTCCCGAGCGCCGTGTTCCAGCAGGGTGGCGCCCAGGGCCCGCCCCCGATACTCAGGCTCAACATAAAGGCAGGCCAGCCAGGGCCAGAGGTCTTGCCGGCTGATCAGATCGTTGGTGAGCAACGCGCAGCAGCCGGCCACCCGCGCTCCCTCCAGCAACAGATAAAAACGGGGCAGGGCTTTTTCCGTGAGGGATGAATGCAGCACGGCGTCGAGATAGAAAGCCAGGTTCTGGGGACGGCCCCAGATGCCGTGAATGTAACCGGCCGCAGCCTCCAGGCCGGGCTGGTGATCGCGAACGTTGATTATCTTCATGAAATCCTTTCCTGGTGCCGCCTGGGCTCTGATCCGGACTGGCGGCAAGATCTGCGGTGGAGATTCAGCCCTTCTCCCAGATCCGTCAAGCTAATTCTGCAGAAACTTTGCCGGACATTACCAGGCAAAATCAGGATGGAGTGATGAAGCCTCACGGATGCGACACAACCACCATTGTTTTCATCGTGATGCAGGCATGTCATTTAATAGTTGACAAATATCGCGCTTGGGATTGCTTGCGCGAATCAGTCTCCTTGGCTGTTTGGCTGGCCTTGCAGCCGCTGTGGCTGAATAAATCTTTGAATCAAACCAGGATATAGGAGTACCTTATGCATCAAGAGTTCAAAGGCAAGGTGTTGCTGCTGATAGCGCTCACCTTGGCCTTCGCCTTGGCCCTGTCTGCCCAGACCCGGCAGCTGGACCTCTCCTCCTCAGCCAACCAGGCCGTGCTGAAAAACAACAGCGACCTAGGTTTCGACGTCAACTTCAGCGTTGGCGAACTCAAGATCACAGAAGTCCAGACCAAGGAAGGCACTTTCGACGAGCTTTCCATCGAAGGCTGGGGCTTCAGCAACGCCGTGGGCGAGCCCAAGCTGCCCCTGCTGCGCAGGACCATCGCCGTTCCCCTGGGCGCGGAGGTCCGCCTCACCCTCAATTCCCAATCCGCGCGGGAACTGGATGCCACCGCCAACAAACTGCAAAACCGCATCATCCCCGCCCAGGAGCCCGTCTCCAAATCCGCCGATCCGGCCACCCTGCCCTTCATCATCAAGTCCGATCTCTACGGCCGGGACGAATTCAACTCCCGCGACTGGGTGCAGGTTTCGGATCTGGGCATCATGCGCGGAGTGCGGGTTTTCGCCCTGGATTTTTATCCCGTGCGCTACAACCCCGTCTCCAACAGCATCCGGGTGATGGAAAACCTGGATGTGCGGGTGGATTTTGTCAATCCGGACCTTCTGGGAACGGCCGATCTGCTGGCCAGGACAGCCTCCTGGGAGTTTGACCAGCTCTACGGCAAGACCTTCTTCAATTGGGACGCGGACACCCGCACCGATCTGCTGCGCCATCCCACCAAGATGGTCATCCTTTGCCCGGTTGGCTACACCAGTAACATCCAGACTTATGTGGACTGGAAGACCCAGCAGGGCTTTGCGGTGAGCGTGGTAACCGTCGGCAGCGGCGGGGCCGTGGCCAACACCACCACCGCCATCATCAGCTACATGCAAAACCTGTGGAACAGCGCCACCCCGGAAAATCCGGCGCCCACCTATCTGCTGATCATCGGCGACGAATCCGGCACCATCACCGTGGCCACCAATTCCGGTGAAACTTCCGGCCACGTCACCGACCTCACCTACGTGCGCCTTAGCGGCTCCGACTACATGCCGGAAATGTACCACGGCCGCTTCTCGGTGTCCAATACCACAGAACTGGCCAACGTCATCAACAAGACCATCACCTTTGAAAAGACCCAGATGCCCGACCTCAGCTATTTGGGCAAGACGGTGCTCATTGCCGGCGTGGATTCCGGCTTTGCCCCCACCCACGGCAACGGTGCCCTCAATTACGGCACCACCGAATATTTCAACGCCGCCCACGGCATCACCTCCAACACCTATCTCTATCCCGCCTCCGGCAGCAGTGACGCGCAGATCATTGCCAACGCCAACGAAGGCCGCGGCTACATCAACTACACTGCCCACGGCAGCCAGACCTCTTGGGCAGACCCCACCTTCTCCGTTTCCGACGTGAACGCGATGACCAACTCCGGCAAATACGGCTTGATGGTTGGCAACTGTTGCATCACCAACGAGTTCGACTACTCCAGCCCCTGCTTCGGCGAAGCCATCATCCGCAAAGCCGATGGCGGCGGAGTGGCCTACATCGGCGGCATCAACAGCACCTACTGGGATGAGGACTACTACTGGGCGGTGGGTTACAAAACACCCATCAACGGTTCCGCCCCGGCTTACAGCGCTTCCTCCCTAGGCGCTTACGACGCCATGTTCCACACCCACGGCGAAGCCTATTCCGACTGGGCCACCACTACCGGCGAAACCATCTACGCCGGTAACATGGCCGTGCAGCAAAGCGGCAGCTCGCGCACGAACTATTACTGGGAAATTTACCACGTGATGGGCGACCCCTCCCTGATGCCCTACTTTGGCGTTCCCACCGCCAACCCAGCCTCCCATCCCACCCAGATCATGATCGGCAACACCAGCTACGCCATCACCGGCGCCGCCCCTTACACCAGGATCGGCCTTTCCATGAATGGCGTGATCTACGGCACCGGCATCACCGACGCCAGCGGCAACCTGACCCTGACCATCAGCCCCTTCACCACTGCCGGAACCGCCAAACTGGTGCTCACCGCTCAGAACCGGATCACCAAGATAGTGGACATCCCCGTGGTGGCCGCCGAAGGCCCCTACATGGCGGTGGACACAGTGGTGTTTGACGACGCCAACAATGACGCTCCGGACTACAACGAGAGCGGCTATCTGGATGTGACCTTTGAAAACGTGGGCGTGGACCCCGCCACCAGCGTGAGCGCGGTGCTGAGCTGCGCCACCCCCGGCGTGACGATCACCGATGCCAACCACACCATATCCAGCCTGGCCGCCGGCGCTTCCGTTCTGGCCGACAACGCCTACGCCATCTCCATTGCCAACAACGTCGCTAACGGAACCGTGGCCAACTTCACCATCACCATGACCATGAGCGGCGAAAGCCCCTGGACCCACAACTTCACCCTGACCCTGAACGCGCCGGCCCTCAACTTCGGCGCCATGACGGTCTCCGACCCCACCGGCAACAACAACGGACGCCTGGACCCGGGCGAAACAGTGACCATCAACATACCGCTTCATAACACCGGTGGCGCCACCTCCCCCGCTGGAACCGCCACCATGAGCTGCGCAGTGACAGGCATCACGGTCAACACCGGCAGCGCCAACTTCAGCGCCATTGCCGCGGCCGGCTCCGCCAACCTCAGCTTCTCGCTCACCGCCGACGCCGGCATGGCCATCGGCACCGTGGTAAGCCTGAACTTTGCCGCCACCGCCGGCCAATACAGCGCCAGCAAGGTGGAAAACACCGCCGTGGGCCTCATTATCGAGGATTTCAGCACCGGCAGCTTCAGCTCCTATCCCTGGATCATGGGCGGCACTGCTCCCTGGACCATCGATAACACAACTTATTACAGCGCGGGCTACAGCGCCAAGAGCGGTACCATCACCCACAGCCAGTCCAGCACCATGGAGACAACCCGGATCCTCTCAACCTCGGGCGACCTCAGCTTCTGGTACAAGGTCTCCTCCGAAAGTGGATACGACTATCTGAAGTTCTATGTGGATGGAACCCAGCAAGGCCAATGGTCCGGCGAAGTGGATTGGACCCAGGCCAGCTACACACTGGCCGCCGGCACCCGCGTGCTGAAATGGGAATACATGAAGGACGGCAGCGTGGACAGCGGTTCCAACTGCGCCTGGGTGGACGACATCATCTTCCCCGCCTCCACCACCCCCAGCAACTTCTATCCGCCGCAAAACCTCAGCGCCGCGCCCGGCAACGGCTATGTGAACCTCACGTGGCAAACCCCGCTCACCGGCACCCCCACCAGCTACCGGATCTACCGCGACGGCAGCCTGCTGACCACGGTCACCGGGCTCACTTACACCGACAACGCGGTGGTGAACGAAACCACCTATTCATATTACTTGATCGCGGTTTACAGCGGCGGCGTGTCCGATCCCACCGATACGGTGCAGGCCACTCCCTCCGCGATAGTGCCCACCGAAGTCATCATCGGCACCGGGACCACATCTAACGGCACCACCACCGCCTGCCCCGTGAACCAGTACTACCGCAGCCTGCACGGACAATCGGTCTACACCGCGGGTGAACTGAACGCTGCCGGTGTGATCGGCCCCATCAACATCACCCAGATCGGATTCAACATCACCGGACTTCCGGCCCAGGCGATGCCAAACTTTGTGGTCCGCATGGGACATACGACCGCCACTGATGCAGCCAACTGGATCTCCACCGGACTCACCCAGGTCTGGAGCAGCGCTTCCTATCTGCCCACAACGACAGGCTGGAACATGTACACCCTCTCCACCCCCTTCCTCTGGAACGGAACGGACAACCTCTTGGTGGACACCGGCTTTGGCCTGATCGCATCCTACAATCAAAGTGGCACCACAGAGTATTCTACCGTAACCAACGGCTATCGCTACAACCGCAGCGATTCAGCAGACCAGACCGCTGTCTTCACCGGTGGTTCCACTTCCACCAACCGTCCCAACCTAAAGCTGGCCCTGCTGCCCAATGAGGAAGGCCCCATGATCGTGGTCAACCCCGGCACCCTCGCCTATGGCGATGTGGCCGTGGGCGGCACTGACGTGAAGACCTTCACCATCACCAACGGCGGCGACCAGACCCTCACCGGCACCATCACCACCCCCGCCGGTTACAGCGTGGCCGAGGCGGCCAGGTCCGCCACTGCCACTTCCGGCAAGGTCAGCCGCAACAGCCTGGGCTTCAGCGTGAACGCCGGCGCCAGCAAGACCTACAACCTTACTTTCGCGCCCACCTCCGCCACCGCCTACAACGGCAATGTGGCGATCGCCAACAACTCCAACAACAACACCAGCGTCAACCTCGCCCTCACCGGCACGGGCTACATCCCAGCCACGATTGACATCGACAACGACGCCCTCTACGCCAACCTGCAGGTGGAAACAGAAGGCACGGATAGCTTCACCATCACCAACACCGGCAGCCAGCCCCTCACCTACAGCATCAGCATGGAAGAGCTGCTCGCCCAGGCCAACCGCCAGCCGCAGGCCGCCTCTGATGCAGACAAGAGCATAGCCGGCAGCACTCTCACTCTGGATGCCACGAATTACCTGCCCGGCACCACGGTGGACTGGACCTTCACTGTCACCAACGCCAGCACGGACAACGAGTGGATCAAAGACGTGATCATCAGCTTCCCCGCTGGGGTTACCGTCAACAGCGCCACCACCTTCGTGGGCGGCGACGGTGGCGACCTGACCCCGGACGTGACCAGCGGCAGCGGCGTGACCGTCACTTGGCACGGCGAAGGTTCCAGCGGCTGGGGCGTGATCTACGGAAACGGCGATTCCGCCAGCGCCACGGTCAATGTGACCATCGGTACCGGCTTGGGCGGCGACCTCACTCTGCCCTGGATCCTGAACGGTGATATCTACGGTTCAGAACCCCACACCCTCGACGGCTCCATCGTGCTGGCCGAGGACCTGCCTCCCATCGCCTGGCTGAGCGTGCAGCCCCACAGCGGCAGCATCGCCGCCGGACAGAGCGCCACCATCACGGCCTACTTCTCCGCCGTCGGCATGGCGGTGGGCAGCTACGAAGCCATGCTCACCATCCATTCCAACGATCCGGTGAACCCTAGCCTGGATGTAAGCGCCACCATGGACGTTTGGGACAACGGCAACCACGCTCCCCAGATAATTCTGCCGGCCAGCTTTGCGTTTGACCGCAACGGCAGCCTGACAGCGGACTTCAGTTCCTATGTCTCCGACGAGGACCTCGATCCCCTCACCCTGGGCTACAGCGGCAACACCAACATCCTTGTGGCCATAAACGGACTGAGCGTCACCTTCACCGCCGCCCAGAACTGGACCGGCACCGAGACCGTCACCTTCTCCGTCTATGACGGCTACACCTACGCCTACGACAGCGTCCAGGTGACCGTCAACGAAGTGGCCGGACCCGGCTGGGAAGCTGTGCTCTATCCCAATTCCGCCACCCTCCACGGCATCGTGACCATCTACGGTGTGGCCGGCGAACTCAACGACGTGGTCGGAGCCTTTGTGGGAACCGAATGCCGCGGCGTGGCCGATGTGGTGATGAACGGCGCCAATGCCTATGTAACCATCGTGGTGAACCTGGCTTCCGACGGCGAGGAGATCAGCTTCAAGATCTACGACTATAGCGCCAACCTGGCCTACGACGCCCTCGAAACCTACAGCCTCGGCTACAACGACGTGATCGGCAGCACCGAAACCCCCGTTCCCGTCAGCGTGAGCGAGATCACCGAGCTCGACACTCCCGTGATCACAGCCATCGCCAAGGTTAGCGGCGGCTTCCGGATCGCTTGGAACGAGGTGGACAACGCCGATATCTACGAGGTCTGGCGCGCCACTGATCCCTACGGGACCTACGAACAGGTAGGCTTCAACGTCAACGCGCTGCTGTTCGACGACCTGACCGAACTGCCCATGGCCTTCTACTACATTAAAGCGGTAAAGAACTAAGATGAAAAACACATTCATAGCGATCATGCTGTTCCTGCTCTGTCTGCCCCTCGTGGCAGGAGAGTGGACCCAGTATTACTTCCGGTTCGAACTCACCGACAAAGCCCAGTTGCCAGACATCACCAAGATCGTCTCCATCGACAACGTTAAAGGCAACTGGGTCTATGCCTACGCGAACGATTCTGAGTGGGCGGAATTCGGCAAGCTGGGCCTCAAAACCCAGCTTCTGCCAGCCCCGTCCAGCGAATTCCCGGTGGTGATGAGCTCCAGCGCCAGCGAAGCCAAGGACTGGGACACCTACCCCACCTACAGTGCCTACGTGGCGATGATGAACGGCTTTGCCAGCAGCTACCCCAACCTCTGCCAGATCATCAACGTGGGCACCACCGTGAACGGCCGCGCCATCCTGGTGGCCAAGATCTCGGACAACGTGGCCAGCGAGGAAAAGGAACCCGAAGTGCTGCTCACCAGCACCATCCACGGCGATGAGACCACCGGCTGGATCCTGATGCTGCGCCTCATCGACACCCTGCTCAGCCAGTACGGGACTGACCCCCGCCTGGCCAATATCGTGAACTCCATGGAGCTGTACATCGGGCCCAACACCAATCCCGACGGGACCTACTACGGCGGCGACAACACCGTCGCCAGCGCCCGGCGCTACAACGCCAACGGGATCGACCTCAACCGCAACTACCCGGACTACGACGGCAGCCTGAACGAAGGCGCCATCCAGCCTGAAACCCAGGCCCTGATGGACTTTGCCAACGCCCACAGCTTCGTGTTCGGCATCAACTACCACGGCGGCGCGGAAGTGGTGAACTATCCCTGGGACTACACCTACACCCTGCATCCGGACGATGCCTGGTTCATCTCCTCCAGCCTGGTTTACGCCTCCAACGCCCAGGCCAACGGCCCCAGCGGCTACTTCACCAGCGTGAGCTCCAACGGCATCACCAACGGCGCCGACTGGTACGTGATCGCCGGCGGACGCCAGGATTGGATGAACTACACCCGCAACGGCCGCGAGGTCACCATCGAATGTTCAAATACCAAGCTGCCAGCCGCCTCCACCATGCCCAACTACTGGAACTACAACTACGAGGCCATGCTCAGCTATCTGGAGCAGTCGCTATACGGCATCCACGGCACCGTGGTGGACGCTTACGGCAATCCCCTGTCAGCCACCATCAACATCTCCGGCTACGACAACACCTACTCCATCGTGGAAACGGACGCCAGCCACGGGGATTTCTACCGCTACCTCCAGCCCGGGACTTACACCCTCACCGTCACCACCCCCGGCTACGATCCCCAAACCCTGCAGGTGACCGTCTCCGCCAATGCCATGACCCCCATCACCGTGGTCTTCGGCGAACTGCCTCTGGAGATCAGCCTCACTGCCGGCTGGAACCTCATCAGCCTGAACCAGGTGCCCGCCTCCTACGCGGTGGCCGATGTCTTCGACGGCGTGACAGGGCTCATCCAGGTGAAAAGCGAGGCCCTCAGCCACATGCCCTCCATGGCCGCGCATTTCAACACCCTGGAAGATCTGGCCGTGAACGGCGGTTACTGGGTGAACCTGTCTTCCCCGGCCACTCTCACCGTGAGCGGGACTCAGGTGGACGCCTCCGCCACGCCGATCAGCCTCAAGGCCGGCTGGAACCTGGTGGCCTACCTGCCCGCGGCGGCCAAACCCACCGCCACTGCCCTGGCCTCCATCTCCTCTTATCTGCAGGAGGTGAACCACCTGGGCGCCAGCCCCACAAACATGGAGCCCGGCAAAGGATACTGGATCAAGGTCTCGCAGGCCTGCACCCTCACCTATCCGGATTGATCTGAACATATAAAACCACACGGGGATGGAGCGCCAGCTTCATCCCCTTTTTTGTACACGCGATGCCTATCCTGGAGTCCTGCGAGCATGGACCACAGGAATTGTTTGCCTGGCCCTGGCTGTCGTCGATGTTCATACTTCGCTCAACGCCAGCTTTTCCCCTACTGCCCAATTCGTGCCAATTTGTGTAATTCGTGGCCAAACACTCTTTAATGTGATCCGCCGACAAACGATTTGCGGTTGACAGCTTTCCGCCTGATAAAGATGCTGCTTCCCAGCGCGGCACGGCGATAATAAATGCGCCGCCGCCAAGGGAGAAATGATGGCCAAACCAGATCACGTCTTCTTTGTGAACGCCTTCACGGATGCCTGGCACAAAGGCAACACCGCGGGTAGCGTCTCAAAGGTTGGTGTAAAATAGGTAACGGCAGATGAAGAAAAAGGTTGAGCCAGATCCCGCTCTTTGTTTTGATGGTTTTGACAAAACTAACAGACAAGGAGACGATCATGACTCAAC
>JAJBAV010000032.1 GCA_020532085.1 Candidatus Cloacimonadota bacterium
AATGAGGGCAAAATATGTGGATAACTGAGCTTTTTCAGGGTTCATGTTGGGAAATTCTGGAAAAATTGTGGATAACTATAAAGTAGATCCTGGAAAGCTGGACAATTTGGTATTACGCAAAGGTCTTATAATGTAAACGATCCGAGCATAGTCATTTTCTCGGAGCAAAAACGTCAGGATGAAGTAAATGCCGGAGGAACGGGAAAGGGAATCCTCATCGATGCAATAGAAAACATTGTTGGTAAGGCTGCCAAAATTGAGGGCAAGAACTTTGATCTAAGGTATGCTCACAACCTTCAGAACGTCAAACCGGATACCAGATTTATCTGGCTGGACGAGCCAGATAAGGTCGAAGATGCCTTGAATGCATTTTATTCTGGCACAACCGGGGATATGGTGATAAATCCTAAGAACAAGGATTCGTTCACAATTCCCAAGGAGCACTTGCCAAAAATAGTGTTCACAACTAACAGTCCTGGATATGGCGTGAATGATTCTGATTTACGCCGTAGGTTTGATGTGCCATTAACGAGGTGGTACACCTACCAGCATCAGCCGGATAAGGACTTTGACAGAGTACTTTTCGGCCCTGACTGGACTGAAGATGACTGGAATATGTTTGATAACCTGATAGCCTGCTGGTGTGCAGAATTCCTGCAAAAAGGATACGCATCACATAGGCTGAAACGTTGTAAGAAAGCAGATGATTTGCTTCGTGAAGCGGCATTGCAGGAAATTCCTCAACATTTGCGAGAGTTTTTTGAAGACAGCTTTGGAGATCAGATTGAAGCTGGTGTCGAGTTCCGATTGAGAACTTCATTGGTTCATGCCAACTATACACCTTCACCACGTTCTTTTCCAATAACATTTAAGAACTTTTGTGGTATGCTTGCAAAATGGTTCAAACAGAGTAACTGCCTGGTTCTGTCCGGTGATGATTTGCGTGGATATGATGAGGATGGTAAACGTTACCGCTATTGGACTGTTAAACCACAAGCAACAGCAAAAGGCGAAGCACAAACAGATGTAGGTACCACCCCCTCCATACCACCTATGATTGAGTTAAAGAAAGTTACTGATGACCGGTCTGCATAACTGAAACATTAGGGACGGATGGGACGCTTGATTACCGATTCTGATGAGAATGATAATTCAATTCTTAGCAGATATGGATATTAAGTGTCCTGTCTGTCCCGTTTCAGGTTTTCAAAATTTCAGTAATAAATCATTAGCGTTCGGCGGAGCCACCCTGCTTCGCCAACGCTCTTTCATCATCCAAGCTATCACTCGTTCTGCCCGCTTTGGTTTCTCCCAAGACAAGGCGAACAAGCCAAGGGCTGTGTTTGATGAATGTGTATGAGGCGAAGCCAGTGTGCCTGAGTGGCAGCTTGTTATGGAATGATGAGAAGTTATCAGGTAGTTTGAGATATTTGTTGACACAAAATAAGTCACTTGTACCTTGGGATTATGGAGGTTACGATGAACCTTACCAGGCACATTAAAGTAGTTATTCTGGTTATACTGCTGTTATTCACTGTTGTTGCACCAATCTGGAGTTACGTTATCAGCAGGAGTGGAGGGGTCATCCATGGAGTAAACAAGTATGGGAACTACTATTATCTTTACCCAAAACTTGGCTACGTTGATTATGTAAATACCCCTGGAAACTACTATTATAATACATTTGGGACTTCATATCGGTTTTACATTCCCCAAGGCACTAAAGTACCTAACAACGTAGATCAAACTCAATTTGTGCCCTACATACCCAAAGTGTATCAGCCTTATAGATATCCAGTACAGAAAAAGAACAAGATCCCATTTTGGACAGTTGTGCATGTAGTATGTATAGGATTCGTTATTGTATCAGTGATTATAAAAATATTCAAGGATTTTTAAGAGCATTATATATAGAGGATTGAAAACAACTGCTTGGGAACATCGATACAGAATGGACTTGTAAAGTTGACTAATTTACCTTGTATGCGTAAATCACACCATTTGAATTGATGTAAAACCTATAAACATTCTGATACTGCTGTGGAGCTCTCCAAAACGTTTGGCCTGTATAGTAGTTAGTGTATGAGTATCCTGTCGTTTGGTTTGTATATACATAAGAGTAAATCTCTCCACCTTTTCCATCTGTGAATGTTGATGAAGGTGCCCCCCATTGCAATAGAAGCTGGGATTTGGAGGCACCTAACCAAGTATCCATAGCTTCCTTAAGTTTCGCGCTATTATTAGCGCACGAAAAGCAACCAAACGCGAGAACGCAAACAAGGACAAGCGCCAACAGCATTTTTTTCATGGTATCCTCCCAAATGTGCTAATGGTGATAATGTTAGAGGAGGCGAAAAGATGTCAAGGGTTTTCTCGCTGGCATTGAGTGACGATGGAGCATCGACGATAGCAACACCACCTCAAACACGTTCCCAACGCAATTATCAACACCTCCCCTGTCGTCCATGCTCGCTTAGCTCGCTGGACTCCAGGCAAACCAACCACTGAGAGGCGATCGAAACTATCTCCAGATAAACTCCAGTCCGGTCTTGAGGTGGCTTTTCACATAGGCGCGGAGGGGTTTTTGCGTTTCCGAGAGTTTGGCCAGCAAGCGTGAGACAGCCTGATAGAGGGCTTGATAGGTTTTGCTGGTCTCGGGATTGAAGTTTTTGATCTTGTTGCCGGGTTGAAGGCATTCAGAGCGGTATTTGTAAAGGGCAAGCAGTTCGGCCTTGGCTTGTTCGGAGGAAAGCTCCCGGTGCGCGGAACAGTCCTGGCCGCTGGTTGAGATGATTTCCCGCAGTTGCTTGATGCGAAGTGAGATCTGCCCCAGGGTCTGGCTGTCCGTGAGGGGATTGTCATAACATCGGCAGGTGATGAGGTCTGCCAAATCAAACGCATCCAGGCTTTTGGACGTTATCAGTTGCGGATTGGCAGGATCGCGCACGCTGATGGTGCCGCTCTGCTCTTCGCAATTCCGATACATGGCAAGAGTATCTTGCAGATCGGCTTGCTGGGCCAGTAGTTCCATTCTGTCATAATCCGGTGGGAAAACAAGGTGGGAGAGTTTGCTGCAGTGGAATTTGTGTCCCCGGAAGCGGATCAGATATGCGAGTATCTGCGCACCGCTTAGTTTGGCGTGTTGGGTCAGGAATTGCCGCAATTCAGTCATCTGGGGGTTGTCTTGGTCTGTAAACATGTTCGTACCTCAATAATTTCTCTTAGGCTTTGTGTGCCTTCACCCTCTTGATGAGGCACACGAAGACGGGGAAATTATTGATGGGAGCAGCGTCATCCAAATAGTATGGAGGGCAAGATAATGAAAGCTACTTTGAAAAACATCATTCAGGCCTACTCAGGCAAATGCGACGGCCTGGTGTTCTATTACAATCCCAGGCTGGACCGGATGCTGGTGCGCACACTTCCGGATTGGAAACCAACGGAGAGCAACCGCCGCCTGAGCAGCGTAGCATCCAACCTCAAAAGCCTGAACATCTCTCCGCAATACCGCCTCGACCTGATCACCTACACCGAACTCTACCGGCGCGAACACCGAGACAACAACTGCTGCGGCTGGTACAACCTCTTCAACAAGCTGATGTGGGCTATGAGCAAACAACTGAACATCGACCTGGAATCGCTTTCCAAAGTGGAGATAACCAACGACGACCTCCCCTGCCGCAGCGTTAAACGCGCCGTGGAAGCGGGCTTGCTCCCTCCCGTTACGGGTTGGGAACGCTTGGACGCCGAGATCTGAACCTTTTGCTACGGGGCGAAAGCCCCAAGATAAAAAACGTGGAGGACTTCAATGAAAGTCAAATTCAAGTACGCCATTCGCACCTACAGCGGCACCATCGACGAGATGGTCTACGGCAGCTACCGCGACGACAAGCTCTGCATCGGGCGTGAGTACGTCTATCCGCGGCTGACCGCCAACAACGAGGCGCTGGGCAGCGTGGGCAGCAACCTGGCCACTCTGTGGGCCAACGCTTCGGCGGAGTACAAGGCCGACCTCAAAGAGTACGGTCTGCGCAACGGCAGCCAGAACATCCCCAAAACGCAGCTTCCGCCCACCAACTACGCCCTGTGGATCAAGCTGATGTACGCCTGGAAAGAGGACACGCCCAGCGTTGACCTCGCCACGCTCACCGTCGAGGACTTCGAGCTCGCCGGCGACACCGCCGCCACCGTCAAAAACGCCATCGACAGCGGCTACCTGGATCCCGTCAGCGTGTACGACGACCTGACCGAGATGTACTAAACCGCGAGGGGGGTCGAAAGGCCCCCTTCTTCTTCAACACAGAGACACAGAGACACAGAGAGATAATAGATCAGGGATGAACAGGATGATTGGGATGACGGGGATAAAAGAATAGAACACGGATGACAGGATCGACAGGATCTTTACGATTACATAATCTCACGCAGATAAAAAATCCGCAAATCCGTTCAATCCGTGAATCCGTATGAAAATGTGAATGCCCGGTTTTGCTGTAGTCGATGCTCGTGACTCGCTCGACTCCAGCGATGTTTCCATCCTCCCACCCCACAGACGCAGCGGCCAAAGTTCTGATTGACAAAAAGGTGAGGCTGGAAAAAGGTGGTTTACAAATGAAGCTGCTTGCTTCTGCCTTACTGTTGATGTGCAGGTAAGGCTTTGAAATTTAGTAACATACATTGGTAAAAGATTACCATGAAGCAGGCGGAAGAATCTTCCGCCTTTTTCATTTCCGGTAAGAAGGAGGTTCTTATAATCCGGATCAAACGTGGAAAGGCACGTACCAAAGAGGTGGTGCCGAAGGAAAGGATCAACGAACAGATCAACTCGCTCAAAGTGCGGGTGATCGATTCTGATGGCAAGCAGGTAGGCATCATGCCCACCCGCGAAGCCATCCGCAAAGCCGAGGAACTGAATCTGGACCTGGTGGAGATCTCCCCCAACACCGATCCCCCGGTCTGCCGCATCCTGGACTTCAGCAAGTACTATTTCGAAAAGGAAAAGAAAGCCAAGGAAGCCCGCAAGAAACAGCACGAGATCGAGATCAAGGAGATCAAGTTCGGCCCGAACACGGAAGAACATGACTACAATTTCAAGAAGAACAACGCGATCAAGTTTCTGAAACAGCACAACAAGGTGAAGTTCACCGTGCGTTTCCGGGGCCGGCAGATGGCCCACAAAGAGCTTGGCTTCAACGTTCTGGAAAAGCTGAAGACCGATCTGGCCCACATCGCCGACGTGGACGCGGCCCCCGTGGCTGAACGCAACCTGCTGTCCATCATCATGACCCCCAAAAAAGACATCGACCGCATCCTGGAAAAATCCGGGGAAGCCGAAACCGCGCCCGAAACAGCAGCCAGTCCAGCCCCCGAAACAGAATAAAGCCACCCCGCGCAAACTTAGATTTTTTGTAAACAGTCAAGGAGATAAACATGCCCAAGATCAAGACAAACCGTTCCGCGGCCAAGCGGTTCAAGGTTACCGGCACCGGCAAGATCGTGCGTCACCACGCCAAAAGCGCCCACATCAAAACCAAGAAGTCACCCAAGCTGAAACGCCACCTGCGCGCCAGCGCCATCGTGCGCAAATGCGATGAAAACCGCGTGAACCGCATGCTGGGACACTAAAGGGAGAGAAAAATGCCAAGATCAGCAAACAACGTATCCGCCCACCGCAGAAGAAAGAAATACATGCTGGCCGCGCGCGGCAACTTTGGCCGCCGCAGCAAGACCTACCGGGTTGCCCGCCAAACCGTGGAACGCGGCATGGCTTTCGCCTTTGCCCACCGCAAACTGAAAAAACGCCAGTTCCGCAGCCTCTGGATCACCCGCATCAACGCCGCCTGCCGCATCAACGACATGAGCTACAGCCGCTTCATCAACGGCCTGCACAAAGCCAATATCGAGATCAACCGCAAATCCCTCGCCCACCTGGCCTGGCACGACAGCGACGCCTTCGCCAAACTGGTCGAGATAGCCAAAGGCTGAACCACCCTCCGGTCGGGAAGGCCGGAACCATTAAAGTGAAGGAACCAAGGTGCAAGATCAACTGAGGGAAGTGGCGGAACAGGCCCGGGCGGAAATAGCCGCCTGCGAGACCGCCAACGACATCCTGAACGCCAAGGCCCGCTACCTGGGCAAGAAAAGCCTGGTGAACAGCCTCTACGGGAAGCTGAAAGACCTCCCGGACGATGACAAGCCGGCTTTCGGACAGAGCATCAACGCACTCCGCGGCGAGATCGAGGCGGGGCTGGCCGCGCGTGAACAGGAGCTGAAAAACCGCCTCCAGGAAGCCCAGGACAGCGCCAAAACGCTGGATCTGAGCCTGCCGGGGATCATCCGCCCCCGCGGCTCGCTGCATCCGCTCACGATCGTCCGCCGCAAGATCGAGGACGTCTTCATCAGCCTGGGCTTCGAGATCGCCGAAGGGCCGGACATCGACGATGAATGGCACAACTTCGACGCCCTGAACACCCCGCCGGACCATCCCTCCCGCAACCTGGCCGACACCTTTTACCTGGACAACGGCTTCCTGCTGCGCACCCAAACCTCCACGGTGCAGGTGCGCACCATGGAAAAATTCCCTCCGCCCATCCACATCATCTCGCCCGGCCGCTGCTACCGCAACGACAAGCCGGACCCCTCCCACTCCCCCGTCTTCCATCAGGTGGAAGCGCTGGTGGTGGACAGAGGGATCTCGATGGCCGACCTGAAAGACACGCTGCAAAACTTTGCCGTGATCATGTTCGGCGATGATGTCCGTTCCCGCATCCGCCCCCATTTCTTCCCCTTCACGGAACCGAGCGCGGAGATGGACATCAGCTGCGTGGCCTGCCGGGGAAGCGGCTGCCGCGTGTGCAAAAACTCCGGCTGGCTGGAACTGGGCGGGGCCGGCATGGTTGATCCCGCCGTGTTCAAACTGGTGGGCATCGATCCCGAGATCTATTCCGGCTACGCCCTCGGCGTGGGCGTGGAGCGCATCGCCATGCTTACCTACAACATCCCGGACATGCGCATCCTGTTTGAAAACGACGTGCGCATGCTGCGCCAGTTCAGCGGGGAGGTGCTGTGATAGTCTCCTGCCGCTGGCTGAGCCGCTACATCGAACTGCCCCCGGACACCGACAAACTGGTGCAAACCCTCACCTTCAGCGGGATCGAGGTGGAAGCCGTGAACCCGCTTCCCGCCTTGCCCGATGGCGTTGTAACCGCCAAAGTGATCAGCGCGGAACCCATCCCCGGCACCAACCATCTGCAGGTTTGCAGCGTGGAATACGGCGCTGCCGAGCCCACCCAGGTGGTCTGCGGCGCCCCCAACTGCCGGGCGGGAATGATCTCCGTGCTGGCCTTGCCGGGAACGGAACTGCCGGGCCTCACCATCAAAACGGCGAAACTCCGGGGCGTGGAATCAAAGGGGATGCTCTGCTCCGAAAAGGAACTGGGCCTCTCCGACAACCACGGGGGGATCATCGAGCTGGAGCCCTCCACCCCGGTGGGAACCTCCGTGAACGCCATCTACGAGCTTCCGGACACCATTCTGGAGCTGGAGATCACGCCCAACCGCCCGGACCTGCTGGGATACATCGGCATCGCGCGCGACCTTTCCGCCTCGTTGGGCAGCCCCCTGAAGCTGCCGCGGGTGGAGCACGTGGCAGGCGATACCAGCGCCACGCCAGACCTCACCCTGATCCTCGAGGACCCGGCGAAATGCCCCCGCTACACAGCCCGGCTGCTCTCCGGAGTAGCTGTGAAGGATTCGCCGCAATGGCTGAAAACCGCGCTGGTGAAATCCGGCCTGCGGCCGATCAACAACATCGTGGACGTGACCAACTTTGTGATGCTGGAGCAGGGACACCCGCTGCACGCTTTCGATTACGACCGCCTGCAGCCGCTGAACGCCAGCGACGGCCATCCCGCCGTGGTGGTGCGCCAGGCCAGGCCGGAAGAGGAATTCACCGCCCTGGACGGCAAGAGCTACCAGCTGGATCCCAACGACCTGGTGATCGCCGACGGCCAGGACGCCTCCGCCCTCGCCGGCGTGATGGGCGGCAAAGCCACCGCCATCAGCGACGCCACCACCGCCATCGTTCTGGAGGCCGCCTGCTTCCACTCCGGCAGCATCCGCGCCACTTCATACAAACACAAGCTTTCCACCGATTCCTCCTACCGCTTCGAGCGCCAGCTGAGCTCCGAGGCCGCCACCGCCGTTAGCGACCGCGCCGTGAGCCTCCTTTTGGAAACAGCCGGCGGCAGGGTGGTAAACGCCCTGTACGACGCCTGGCCCGAACCCCAGACCACGCGCTGGCTGGCCCTCCGGCCGCGGCGCTTCACCGAGCTGATCGGCTTTGAGCTGGCCAGCGAGGACATCATCCGGTATCTGGAGGCCCTGGGCTGCAAATTTTACCAGTATGGCTGCTGGAGGGAAGGCCTGGTGTCTGATCCCAGCCTGATCTTCTGCCACCATCTGGAGGAAGAGAAAGCCGGCGTCACGGAATTCTCCGAGATCGACTGCGATCACGCCCTCTGGTTCGAAATCCCGCCCCGCCGCGTGGACCTCAGCCGCGAAGCCGATCTGCTGGAGGAACTGGCCCGCCTGGCCGGCTTCGACCGCATCCCCCGCAAAAAGGAAGTCCCCCGCATCATGGACCGCCACGCCTTCCGCGTGCGCAGAGGGATCGAGGACTGGTTCGCGGAGGCATCATGCCACGAAACGCTCAATTACAGCTTCTGCGATCCGGCCCAACTGGCGGACCTGGCCATGGACCGAGATGAAACCGAGGCCAAACTGATCCGGGTGATCAACCCCCAAAGCAGCAACCAATCCGCCCTGCGCGTGACCCTGCTGCCCCAGCTGCTGGACAACCTGCGCTACAACCTCGCCCGCGGGGAACGCAACCTCAAGCTGATGGAACTGGGCAAGGTCTATCTGAAAAACGGAGATTCACACCTTGAACAGCTGGCTTTCGGCGCTGTGCTCACCGGACGCATGGACCCCGAACACTGGAGCGCTAAAAGCGGCGCCATCAGCTTCTATCAGGTGAAAGGCCTGGTGGAGGGGCTGCTGGAGCAGCTGGGCCTGAACAGCACGGACATTGCGGCGCACAACCGCCCCTGGCTGGCCGCCGGCGACAGCCTGGCCTACAGTGCCAACGGGCGGGCGATCGCCTCCTTCGGGCGCCTGAAAACCGCAGTCGCCCACAACTTCGGGATCGACCTCACCCTGCTCAAACAGGACGTCTGGGTGATCGAACTGGACGTGGACCAAATCATCGAACTCACCCGCAACCGGAAGAAGGTCTTCCGCGAACTGCCCCGCCATCCCGCCGTGACCCGCGACCTTTCCTTCCTGATCAAAACCGAAGTGCCCTACGCCGGGATCACCAGCGCCATCAAAGCCGTGAACCCCGAACTGATCAGCGATGTGAGCATCTTTGACCAATACCTTGGCCAGCAGGTGCCCCCGGGATTCCGCAGCATGTCTTTGCGCCTGGTGATGCGGGACAGCGAAAAAACATTGACAGATGAGCGCGTGGACCAACTTCTTGCATCGGTGCAGGAAATGCTCTCCCGCGCCTGGCAGATCAACATGAGGTAACCAGATGGAAACAAACGCCACAAGCTTGCAAGATAAGATACAAAAACTGATCAACCAGTACACCGAGGACAAGAAAAAGCTGGAAAAACTGGCCAAACAAAACGAGGACCTGAAGGAAGAAAACAGCCAGCTGATGGCCCAGATCGAAAACATCAGCCAAAGCAACAGCGGCTCCGGCGAACGCATCCGGGAGCTGGAGAAACAGCTGAACGCCCTCGAAACCAAATACCAGGAACTTCAAGACACCGTCTCCGGATTCGAAAGCATCGCCAGCGACGCCATCAGCCAGATCGACAGCATCTTTCCGGAACTGGACGAAACCAAGAAGAAATGATGAAAGCGGTGGAAGTCGAGATCTACGGCCGCAAATTCCGCCTGCGCTCGGACAACCTGAAAGAGACCCAGAGCGTGGCCGCTTCCATCGACGCGGAATTGAACCAACTGCGCGAGCAGTATGAAAACCTCGACTTCACAAAACTTTTGCTCCTGCTTCTGCTGAAGAAACAGGACGAGATCAGCTCCCTGAAAAACCGCTCCACCGATCTGGAAAAGGAACTTGAACGCCTGAACCAGATGGTGGGCAACATCGTTGGGGAGATCTGAGGCCTTGGCCTGCGGAACCCGTGATATGGATTGCACAAAAGCTGAAAAAAACACGGGAGCCGTGCCATGGGTGGCATGCACGCCGGCTGGTTCCGGATCCATAAAGCCCACAAGGTAGGCGCCCACCTGATGCTTGGCTTTTAACAGACAAGCATACACGGTTCACGCGGGCCATATTTTCGCAACGGCTGGGTGCGTAACCCGCCTGAATAGATCAAAAAGGATATTATGATGCCAAATAAATGGATCATGGCAGCGATCGGACTGGTAGTGGGCTTCCTTCTCGCCCTGGTGATCTACCTGATCAAACGCAACAGCGCCTTCCGCCTGGTTTCCGGGGCCAAGGAGATCGCCGCGGAGATCAGGGAATCCGCCCAAGCCGACATCGAAACCACCAAAAAAGCCGCCATCCTGGAAGCCAAGGACGAATGGTTCAAGCAGAAAAGGGTTTTGGATGACGAGATCAAGGAACGCCAGAAAGAGCTCCGCTTCCAGGAAAAGAAATTCAACGAACGCATCGGCAGCCTGGACAAACGCCTCGAATCCATGGACAAGAAAGAAGCCAACATGGCCGAGCAGGAAAAACGCCTCAAACACAAGGAAGAGGACATCAGCCGCAAAACCCAGGAAGCCGACATCCTGATCGGCGAACAGCGCGCCAAACTCTCCGAGATCGCCGGCCTGAGCCGCGAGGAAGCGCTGAACGTGATGCGCGAGGAACTGATCTCCCAGGCCCGCCAGGTGGCGGCCAACGACGCCAAACTCACCATCGAGCAGATCAAGCTGGACACCTCCAGAAAAGCCGCCGAGATACTCTCCACCGCCATCCAGCGCCTCGCCGTGGACCATGTGTCCGAATCCACCGTGTCCGTGGTCTCGCTGCCCTCGGATGAGATGAAGGGCCGCATCATCGGCCGCGAGGGACGCAACATCCGCACCTTTGAAAAAGCCTCCGGAGTGGACCTGATCATCGACGACACCCCCGAAGCCGTGGTCCTTTCCTGTTTCGACCCCGTGCGCCGCGAGATCGCCCGCCTCGCCCTGGAAAAACTCATCTCCGACGGCCGCATCCATCCCGGCCGCATCGAGGACGTGATCATCAAAACCGGCAAGGAGATGGAGGAAACCCTCATCAAACTGGGCGAAAAAGCCGTGCTGGAAACCAACATCCACAACATCTCCGGCAACCTGATCAAGGTGCTGGGCCGCCTGCACTACCGCACCTCCTACGGCCAGAACGTGCTGAAACACTCGCTGGAAGCAGCCTGGATCTGCGGGATCCTGGCCGCCGAACTCGGCTTGGACCAAGAGATCGCCCGCCGCGCCGGCATGCTGCACGACATCGGCAAAGCCGTGGATCAGGAATTTGACGGCACTCACGCCATCATCGGCGCCAACCTGGCCCGCAAGAACGGCGAAAGCAAGATCATCGTGAACGCCATCGAAGCCCACCACGAAGAGGTGGAGGCCACCTCCGTCTATGCCGCCCTGGTGCAGGCTTCAGACGCCATCTCCGGCGCCCGCCCCGGCGCCCGCCGCGAAATGCTGGAAACCTATATGCAGCGCCTGGCCAAGCTGGAAGACATCGCGAACTCCGTGCAGGGCGTGAACAAATCCTACGCCATCCAGGCCGGCAGGGAACTGCGCATCATCGTGGAACCCAGCCTGGTGGAAGACGCCCAAACCTCACTGCTGGCCACCGAGATCGCCGCCCAGATCGAAAAGGAAGTGCAGTATCCCGGCCAGATCAAGGTGACCGTGATCCGCGAAACCCGCCAGATCGCCATGGCCAAATGATCAAACTGCTCTTTTTCGGCGACATCTTCGGCAAACCCGGCCGCCAGGTCCTTTACGACCAGCTGCCGGTGCTCAAAGCTGAGTTCGGGCCGGACTTCATCATCATCAACGGAGAAAACCTCGCCGATGGCCGCGGCCTCACCGAAAAGACCGTGAAACCCCTGCTCCACGCGGGTGTGGACATCGTTACCGGCGGCAACCACCTCTGGGACCGCAATGAAGCCTGGGAATACATCGGCCACCACCCCGCCATCGTGAAACCCCTGAACTATCCCGCCTCGGCCCCCGGAAACGCCGTTTGCACCCTGCGCAAAGGCGAGCTGGAGCTAACCGTGCTCACCCTCTGCGGCCAGATCTACATGCCGCCCAGCGATTCACCCTTCACGGCCCTGGAACGCTGGTTTGAGGACAATCCCGGACATGAGCAGCGCTGCGTGCTGGTGGATTTCCACGCGGAATCCACGGCTGAAAAACGCGCTTTGGGCTGGTTCACCGACGGCCATATCTCCGCCCTCATCGGCACCCACACCCACATCCAAACGGCTGATGAAGAGATTTTGCCACTGGGCACGGCCTACCTCACGGATGCCGGCATGACCGGGCCTCACGACAGCGTGATCGGCGTGCGCAAAGAGATCATCCTGGACAAATTCCGCCACAGCCTGCCCCTGCGCTATGAAACCTCGAACCTGGGCCTGCAGGTGAACGCCGTCTATCTGGAGCTGGATCCCGCCACCGGCCGGGCCCTGAAGATCGAACGCGTGCGCCGCGGCCTGGAACTATCAGCCTCTGAAGGTGAATGACATGGAAAAGATCCTTTCGGGAAAACCCCTCGCCGCGCTCATCCGCGCCCGGATCAAGGAACTCATCGCGGAGCACGGGCTCTCCCCCCAAATGCTGCTGATCCAGACGGGCAGCGACCCGGCCTCGGCCTACTATGTGCAAAACATCGTCTCCAGCGGCGCTAAACTGGGCTGTGAAGTGCGGCTGGAAAACCTGCCGGAAGACGTAAGCCAGGCGGACCTGCTGGCCCTCATCGCCTCGGCCAGCGCGGATCCTGGAGTGCACGGCATCATGCTGCAGAAACCCCTTCCCCGCCATCTGGATGAGGCCCTGGCCGGAGCCAGCATCGACCCCGCCAAGGATATCGACTGCCTGAACCCGGTGAACCAGGGCAGGATCATCCTCAACCAGGACGCCCTGCTGCCCTGCACCCCGCTGGCCGTGCTCTGCACCCTCAGATATTACGGAGTGCCCGTGGCCGGCCAACACGCCGTGATCATCGGCCGCAGCGCCGTGGTGGGCAAGCCCCTGGCGAACATGCTGCTCTGGAAAAAACCCTGGGCCGATGCCAGCGTCACCGTCTGCCATTCCCGCAGCGCCAACCTCAGCACGCTCACCCAAAGCGCGGACATCCTCATCGCCGCCCTCGGCAAGGCGGAATTCGTCCAGCCGGACATGATCAAAAAAAATTCCGTGCTCATCGATGTGGGCATCAACGCCGTTGATTCCCCCGCGGGTAAAAGCGCTTTCGTGGGCGACATCGATTACAACGCCTGCTTTGACAAGGCTTTGGCCATCACCCCCGTGCCCGGGGGGATCGGCTCCGTCACCACTTCCCTGCTCTGGCTGAACCTGCTTAAAGCCGCGCTCGGCGCACAGGGTACGAATAAAAAGATTGACGATTTTCTCGACTTCATTTTTAGGGAATATCAGTAAGAAAATATCCACCGATATATATGGGAGGAACGATGCCAGATAAGAGCAGAAGACTCTTAACCCTTTTAACCGTATTGACTTTGGCAATGCTGGTGCTCACCGGCTGCGGCAAATTCGGAAACAAGTTTCCCAACGATGAACCCACCATCGCCATCACATCTTATGAAGGTTTTGATGACAGCGAGTTGCTCGCGCCCTATGCCGACACGGACTTTTTATTCCAGCAGAAGATCTTCTGGAACGCCACCGACACCGACGGCATCATCACCGGCTTTGCCTTTCGCGTGAAGGACCAGAACGGCAACCCGATCGCCACCCCGGGCAACCACTACGTGGACATGACCGGCGATGTGACGCCCCAGAACGTGGTGGACCGCTTCGGCGTCGGCTGGGTGCTGCATTATAAGACCAATGCCGATCAAAACATGCCCTTGGACCAGGTTCCCAACGACCGCAAGACCATCTGGACCTCGGACAAATATGCCGTGATCAATTTCCCCGCCGCTGACGCCAACGGCAATCCCCTCACCATGGAAAGCACGTTTGAAGTGATCGCCATCGACAACCGCGGCGGCATCACCCCGCTCTACACTCCTCCCGATCCCCTCGATCCCAAACGCAGCATCGCCTGGCGCAAATTCAACGCCACCTCGGCCCGCCCCACCTGCATCGTTACCACCACCAAGGGCAATCCCGGCGGCGGCGTGGTCGGTTCTGGACTCCGGCTAGATTTCACCATGGACGACGAGGACGCCTTCATCGATCCCATCCCCGCCAAGTATGAATTCCGCATGATGAAGATCGATCCCACCGACAGCACGCTGATCGCCGGAACGCTAACCGAATGGATCGACACCGAAACCTCACCCAACGACGTTAAAATGGATGAGTACCTGCTCACCCGCTTCACCGATCCCGCCCTCACCTACGACGTGGTGGACGGTGAAACGGTCACCCTCACCAAGATCGAGGCCCGGGCTTACGACCTCTCCGGCGTGGTGTCTGAAGAAACCAATAACTCCAAGATCACTTTCGCGGTCAAAACCGGCTTCCGGCCCCGCACCGTGGTCTATCCCCAGAGGACCTACGCCCTGGGTGACAACCATTTCATCGACTACACCGACGAATCCACCCCCGAGATCATGCCCTTCACCATCGTGGGTGGCCTCCAGCGCTTCGCCACGCCTTTCTTCTTCAACCTGGAAAACACCAAAACCGCCATCAACAGCAACAACATCAAAGTTTGGCTGCGCTGGGGCTGGAGAGGCGAGTATGGCGCGGTGCAGGCCTCCGGAAACGTGCTCTTCCCGCCTCCCGGACAGGAAAGCCCCTACGACAAGAAAGTGGATACCGTTCTGGACCGCTACACCGACGAAAACTACTTCAGCGAGATCACCCACTTTGACCTCCGCCTGGACGGCGAACCCTACAACTATCCGCCCTTCGCGAACTCCCACGTTACCGACACCGACGGCAAGGAATGGCTGCGCATACCGCTCTATTCGCCCCTCGGCCAATCCCTGGTGCTCACCTCCCTCGAGAGCGGCGAACACAGCTTGGAAGTGCGCTGCGTTGACCTCCAGGGCGAAGTTGACCCCGAACCGGCCACCTATACCTTCACCTTGGTGGATCCCATCGCCGCTTCCGCACGCGAAGGCGTGCTGGTGATAGATGACGACCTGGACAACGCGTCCACCTCCCCGGATGAAACCGTTGTGCTGCCCAAATATCAGCAGATGCTCTCCGCCTACACCGGCACCAAGACCTTCATCCGCCGCACCCGCGTGGGCGTGCCCGGCGACACTTACGGAGACTACCGCCTCCGCCATCTGGCCACCTCGGATCTCCAGCAGTACAAGCTGGTGATCTACCACTCCGACAACCCCAGCGAAGCTGGCAACCTCAAGAACGAGAACGACGGCCTGGCCCTCTACATGAGGTCCGGAGGCAACTTCGTCCTCTCCTCCACCTCCAAGCTGGCCTCCACCCTGCAATCCTTCGTGCTGGCCACCCAGAGGACCTTCGTGAACTTTATGGGGATCCCGTATGTGGACCCGCCCGCCAGGATCCTCAACGACAACCTGTCGCAAAAAGCGTATTTCCAAACAGCGCTGGGTCAGGCGCTGGGTCAGGCAAGCTATCCTGATGTGGACCTGCAATACGAAGCGGGCAACATTCCCAGCTTCAACACTCTGGTAAACCTCAGACAAGGCCTCTCCACCATCAGCTATTTCCCCACCCCGGGTGCCACCGCCGAGGTTATCTACCGCATGGGCATCAAGCCTGTGGGATATCCCGTGCAGGGACCCACCCAAGATGAATATGACCTCTACAACAACCAGCCCATCGCTCTGCGCAGCATTACCGGAAACACCCGCTGCTACCTCTTCGGCTTCCCGCTCTCCTATATGATGGCGGACGACGCCGAGGCGGCGATGACCCAGATCCTCACGGAATGCGATCTGATCTAAGCTGATACCAAGCCCATATATCACCGGCTGCCTCACGGCGGCCGGTTTCTTTATCGCTGGAGTCGAGCGACGCAGGAGCATCGACTACTGCAGGGCTGGGTATTCGCATTTTCATACGGATTCACGGATTGAACGGATTTACGGATTTAAACATCCGCCTCCCCGCCTCAAACGCAGGTCATTCCGGAAAGGAGCGCCTCTGGCGCGAAGAGACGGAATCCAGCCCTTGCGGGAATAGCCCGTCCCGGTCCCAGGCCAAAGCGGGGTCGGTCCAGACGCAGTCTGCATCGACACCCTCCCAAGGCATTACCCGGACCGTCTGGATTCCGAGGCCCCGCGTGCTGGCGCACGCCACCCCGGAATGACACGTCGGGGCTGGGTGTTAAAAGGCAACCAGATCGATCCTCCCTTTGCCCTATCCCATACACATCCCATTCACTTCCCGCTTAGTTCCCGTCCAGCCATTGGGAACTCAGCGGGAGGCGATCAGGAGGCGAGTAGGCTGGGGCTAAGGGCGAAACAGCCCGGAATCCAGTGAAGGTCAGGGATTTGGCTTTTGACACTTTTTCCGCCCCCTGATCATAGTGGGTAACAACACTCTTTCACGCCAGTAAAAAAAGGCTCTCTTTCCATCCGGGTGGGTACAGCCCGTGAGGGCGACAGAACGATAGCGAGGGCGTGGAGTGAGCGCAGCGAACGTAACCCCTCGTACTCCGTGCATATCGAACCTTATTTTCAAGGCCTCCACCCCTCCCCCGAAACGCGGTGCGTTTCGGGGGAGGGGTGGAGGCAATTTTCATTTATCATCTCTTGTTTTGTTACGAGGGGCTTACGCGCCCTCGCTATTATCTGTCGCCCTCCGGGCTGCCTTTTGGTTGGTCACTTCCACCCACTCGGTGTGAAAGAGAGCCAAAAAAAACCCGGGACATCGCGTCCCGGGCTGATATCTCTCACTTGGAAAGGATCAGGGTACCATTCTGGTGCCGGTTTTTCCCTCAAAGGCGTCCACGATCCGGTCGATGGAGGTGATCAGAACTTCCTTGCCCCCGCGCTGCAGAAAATCGATAGCGGCCTTGATCTTGGGCCCCATGCTGCCGGCGGGGAACTGGCCTTCCGCGTACAAGCGGCTGGCTTCCTCCACTGTCATCACGTCCAGGTCGCGCTGGCCGGGTTTGCCGTAATCGATCGCCACTTTGTCCACGCCGGTGAGGATCACGAAGAGGTCGGCCTCGATGTTGAGGGCGAGGAGGGCGCTGGCGAAATCCTTGTCGATCACGGCGTCCACGCCTTCATAGCTGCCGTCGTCCTGAACGTAGACAGGGATCCCGCCTCCGCCCACGGCGATCACGATCTCGCCGCGCTGGACCAGTTCCTTCACCGTGTGCGCGGGAACGATCCTCTGCGGAAGCGGCGAGGGAACCACCCGGCGGTACCCTTTGCCGGCGTCTTCCCTCAGGGTCCAGCCGAGGGTGTTTTTCAGCACTTCGGCTTGCTGGGCGCTGTAATAGGTGCTGCCCACGTATTTGGTGGGATCTAGCATGCTGGGGTCATCGCGGTCCACCACCACCTGCGAGATGATGGTGATCACGTCTTTGTCGATGCCGCTTTGATGCAGCTTGTTTTGCAGGCTCTGTTCGATCATGTAGCCCATGCTGCCTTCGGTGGCGGCGTTCAGCACGCCCAGGGGCAGCGGCGCAATGCCTTCCTTTTCGCCGGCTTCCTGCTGGCGGAGGAGGTTTCCCACCTGGGGCCCGTTGCCGTGGGTGATGGCCAGTTTGTAGCCCTGGCGGATGAGTTCCACGATGCCGCCCAGCGAATCGCGGGTATTGGCAAATTGCTGGCCGATCGTGCCCTTTTCCCCGGCCTTGATGATGGCGTTGCCGCCCAGGGCGAGAACTGCGGTCTTGGTCATGTTTTCCTCTCTTGAAAAGGTCCGGGGCGGATTTGGCGGTCCGCCCCGTGTATTTGCATTAGCTTATCTTACTCTTTGGTATGGATTTAAGCAGGCTTTAGAAATCCTGCAGCAGCTCCGCGAGGGTGGGGGATCCGATCTCCTGGAGGTCGTAGCTCACCTGGCAGGCGGGATGGTTTATCTTGATCAGGCGGCGCAGGTCGATGGGGGTGGCGATCACCACGCCTTCGCAATCTGTGTCGTTGATGGTCTTTTCAAGGTCTTTGATCTGCTGTTCGCTGTAGCCCATGGCGGGAAGCAGGATGCCGATCTCGGGATAATTGTCGAAGGTCTCGGCGATCTCACCAACGGCGAATTCGCGGGGGTCGACGAGGTCGGCGCAGCCGTATTTCTCGGCGGCCACGACGCCGGCGCCGTAGGTCATCTCACCGTGGGTGAGGGTGGGGCCGTCTTCCACCACCAGCACGTTTTTGCCGGTGATGATCTCGGGATGGTCCACCGTGAGGGGCGAGGCGCCGTCCACGATCTTGGCGGTGGGGTTGAGTTCACGCACGTTGGCGCGCACTTCGTTGATGTCGTCCAGGTCGGCGCTGTCGATCTTGTTGATCACGATGACGTCGGCCAGATGGATGTTGGTTTCGCCGGGGTAGTAGTTGATCTCGTCGCCGGGGCGGTGAGGGTCAACCACCACTATGTTCAGCTGCTTGTCGGAGCAGTAGAAGGGGATGTCGTTGTTGCCGCCGTCCCAGATGATCACGTCGGCTTCTTTTTCGGCTTCGCGGACGATGGCTTCATAATCCACGCCGGCATAGATGACGCTGTTCATCATGATGTGCGGCTCGTATTCCTCCATTTCCTCAATGGTGCAATTGTGTTTTTCCAAGTCCGCCAGCTCGGCGAAGCGCTGCACTTTCTGTTTCACGAGGTCGCCGTAGGGCATGGGGTGGCGGATGGATACGACCTTGCGTCCCTTGGCTTTGAGGGCTTTGATGACCGCGCGGGTGGTCTGGGATTTGCCGCAGCCGGTGCGGACGGCGCAAACGGTGATGAGGGGCTTGGTGGTCTTCACCATGGTCGATTTTGCGCCCATGAGCATGAAGTCCGCGCCCACGGCGTTCACCAAAGAGGCCTTGTGCATCACTTCCTCGTGGGGTTGGTCGCTGTAGGCGAATACCACCATGTCGGCCTTGCGGTCCAGGATCAGCTGTTTCAGTTCCGCTTCCGGGTGGATCTCAATACCGTTGGGATAGAGGCTGCCGGCCAGTTCGGCGGGATACTTCTTGTCGTCGATCCCGGGGATCTGGGTGGCGGTGAAGGCCACAACCTCATATTCCTGGTTGTCGCGGAAAAACACGTTGAAATTGTGGAAATCTCTTCCCGCGGCACCCATGATGATCACTCTGCGTTTCATGATTTACTCCTTTTGATTGTTGCTTGTTCGCTAAAGGCAGATTTTTGGGGTATGCTTTTGCGTCAAGGGAAAATTTTTTGGCGCTCACTGGAACCGGGCGCAAGAAATAGCTTGACGAAATCCTGCTTGTCTTTCCGATTGGCATAGCTAAACTATGTATGAAAGGAGTTTATCATGCGCAGAAAATATATGATGTTCGCATTGCTGCTCCTGCTCGCGCTTGGCCTCGCGGCGCAGGAAAACACTGCCGCATTGAGATTTAAACTCTTGGAAGCCGGGGAATACGAGCTGGATATGTTCTATTCCACCGAGCTTCAGCGCCTGTATATGCAAGTGGATTTCGAGCTCCCCAAAAACGAGCTCGATCCCAACTTTCACTATGGGGTCTTCCTGCACAAGGATGCCCAGATCCAGGCGATCACGGTCTCAGGCAGTTTTGAAGCCCACTACTGGGCGAACAACCTCCAGCCGGAGCATTTCGAACCGCATCTGGTCCAGCCGGAATTGCTGGTTTGGAACAGCCCCGCCCGCTTTTTCGGGATCCATCTGAACAACCTGGACAAATATCCCGAAACACCCCATTTCCGCATCTGGTACTATATGCAGGTGCCACCCTTCCGCCTGGATGAGACCAACAAACTCACCACCGGGCTGGACGCCGCGGAGTTTTGGTATCCCCGCAACCTCAGCCGCGAAACCACGGTGCAGGTGACCATGACCACCACGCCCTACATGAGCCTGCGCGTGGGCGACACCTTCGCTTCCAAGCTGGACAAACAGTTTTCGAGGACCCACAAGAACACCTACATTGAAACACCTTCCCAGCCCTGTGGCTTCCGCCTCGTAAGGGATTAGCTAAATTAGCTCAGCTGGTAGAGCAGCTGATTCGTAATCAGCAGGTCGGGGGTTCGAGTCCCCCATTTAGCTCCAGCATCATGGCCTGGTCTTTCCGAGCTCCACCTCGGGGGATCGGGCCTTCTCTTTTTGGGCTCTCTTCCAAACCGAGTGAGTGGCTGGAAAACAAAAAGCTCTCTTTTAAATCGAGTGGGTGGAGGGTTCGTCTGGATACAGACTTTGCACCGCCCTCTCCCGCTGTGTCATTCCGGGCGGTGAAGCCGGAGCCGAGCGACGCAGGTGCTTCAGCGCCGGTGATCCGTCGGGGTCCTCGCCGGACAACTTGTTGGCCGGTGGGGTGAATCGAATCCAGCCTTGCGGGAATAGCCCATCCCAGACTCAGGCCAATGCGGCGTCGATCCAGACGTAGTCCTCATCGACACCCTCCCAGAGCATTACCCACACCGTCTGGATTCCGGGCCCGACTGCGTCGTCCCGGAATGACAGCTTGGAGCGGTGATGGTTACTGGTTTCCGGGACCCCGGCGTTAATACGCCACCCCAGAATGACATGGTGTTACCTTCATTCGTGTAATTCGTGGACAAACACCCTCACTTGCCCTTCTGATCCGCGTAAATCATGATGATCCGCGTCATCCGTGTTCTATTCTTTCATCCGCGTTCCATTCGATCCGCGATGATCCCCCGGCAAACTTTTCCCTTGACAATTTGCACGCATCCGGTTAAACTATATACATGCAAGGCGGCGAACGCCTCCAGGCGCTTCAAATATCGCTTTGTCAAGGAGTTTAGGTTATGAAAAAGTATGCAAGCATCCTGTTGCTGATGGTACTGGGCTTGTCAGTCCTGCTGATCACGTCCTGCGCCAAACCGACGGTTCCCAACTTTGAAGAAATAAGCATCCCCACCAACGTCTGGGATTATGAGCACGTGGTCTGGTTCGACATCAACTATGTGGAACTGGACAAAGGCAGCGCCAACGTGGACATCTGGATGTCCGCCAAGGGCGTGGACCCCAACGCCACCCTCAAGATCGTTACCCAGGACATCGTTTTCGACCAAGTGGTTTCCTACACCGAAGGCAAGATCTACTACGGCGGCAGCTACAACCTGCTGAACATGGACCAGCCGGTGGCCTACGAGATCGTGAACGGCGACGAGACCTACACCGGCAACATCGCGCTGGAAACCTGGCCCCAGAAAGTGAACGTGGCCACCTGGCCGGAATTCAACGAAAACACGAACTATTCCCCCTCCTGGACCATCTCCGCTGATCCCAAGTTCCACGTGATCGATGCCGGCGCTTACGGCGCGGACACAGACGTTGAGATCTTCCGCCAGATCGCCGGCACGGAAAAGACCTTCCTTCTGGACCAGACCTACTGGAATGACATCAAGCCCATCGAGGAGTTTTTCTTCGGCATCAACGCCATCGGCTATGAAATGATGAACAAGAACAAGGTCCTCATCGCCGGAGTTTCCCACAACTACTACGATTGGATGATCCCCGAAGACAAGGCCTCCCCTCAGCCCCGGCGCAATCCCTTCCGCTTCATGGACCAGATCCAGGCGGACATTGACAAATAACCAGCTTTCGAGCCTAAGAGTCCCACGGGCCTGCTTTTCACGGCAGGCCCCTTTTTTAAGGACAAAGGATAGCATGGATAAAAGATCAGCCCTCGCCCTTTTCTCCGGAGGCCTGGACAGCGTCCTGGCCGTGGTTTGGATGCGGAGGCTGGGCCACAGGGTGCATCCCGTCTGTTTCAGCGCGCCCTACATCACCGCGGATCGCGCCGTCGAAAGCGCCCGGGCCAACGGCCTGGAAGTCACTGTGATCGACATTTCCGAGGCCCATCTGAAGATGCTGGCCGATCCCGTCCATGGCTTTGGGAAAAACCACAATCCCTGCATAGATTGCCACGGCCTGATGTTCGCGGAGGCGGCGAAACTGCTGCCCAGCTTCGGCGCGGATTTCCTCATCTCCGGTGAAGTGCTGGGCCAGAGGCCGATGTCCCAGCGCCGCAACGCCCTCCAGGCAGTGGACAAACTCAGCGGCCACGCCTCGCTCATCGTTCGCCCCCTTTCCCAGAAACTGCTGCCGGACACGCTTCCCATCACTGAGGGCTGGGTGGACAAAAGCCAGTTGCTCGATCTCAGCGGCCGCGGACGGAGCCGCCAGATCGCCCTGGCCGGCGAACTCGGCCTCTCCTATCCCGCCCCCGGCGGCGGCTGCCTGCTCACCGACCGCAATTTCTCGCTCCGCCTGCGCGAACTCATCGCCAGCGGCCAGGACAGCGAATCCAACATCCGCCTCCTGCGCTGGGGACGCCATTTCCGCCTTGGCCCCCAGCTCAAATTCATCGTGGGACGCGACCAGGCCGACAACGCCGGCCTCGAAGCGGAGGACATACCCGGACTCTGGTTCATCTTGCGCGACGTTGAAGGCCCCCTCGGGCTGCTCACCCACCCGGACCCGCATTCGGAACTCATCTCCCTCGCCGCCTCCATCCTGCTTTATTACAGCAAAAAATCCCCCTCCCCAGCCTGGGTGAAATATGGTGTTGACAGGAATCACTGGCGGGAGATTTGGGTGGAAAAGTGTCCTGAAACCGTCTTCAGGCCGCTGCTGATCTCTCTCGACAAGGATTTGTAATGCTCAAAACCGAAGCTCATTGCCTGTTTGAAGAACTGGGCACCAACACCTGGCTGCTCTGGGATGAAGACTCCCGCGAGGCCTGGCTGATCGACCCCGCCGCGCCCTCCGAAGAGCTGCTGGCGCGGATCAAAGCCCTGGGCCTGAAGGTCACCCTGCTGGTCAACACCCACGGCCACGGCGACCACATCGGCGGCAACGCCTGGTTCAAAGCGGCCCTTGGCGCTCCGGTGCTCATCCATCCCGCGGACGCCCCCATGCTCACCGACAACCGCCGCAACTTCAGCGAATACCTCGGCATCCCGCTGCGGCTGGATCCTCCCGACCTGCTGGCCGAGGACGGGCAACTCCTGCGGCTGAGCGCTCACAGCGTCCGCGTGATCCACACCCCAGGCCACACCCCCGGCGGGATCTGCCTCCTAGTGGATAAATTCCTCTTCAGCGGCGACACCCTCTTTCAACAAAGCATCGGCCGCACCGATTTTCCCGGGGGGAACCACGCCCAGATCGTGGCCTCCATCCACCGGCTCTTTGCCCTGCCCGACGACACGGTGGTCTTCCCCGGCCACGGCCCCCGCACTTCCATCGGCCTGGAAAAGCGCTCCAACCCCTTCGTGAGGCCCTGATGCCCAGCCACGACACCATCCTGATCCTCGATTTCGGCTCCCAGTACACCCAGCTGATCGCCCGCGCCCTGCGTTCCCTCAGCGTCTATTGCGAGATCCATCCCTTCAACCTCGCCCCGGAGAAGATCCGGCAAATCGCCCCCAAAGCTGTCATCCTCTCCGGCAGCCCCTTCAGCCTGCTCGATCCCGATCCGCCCCGTCCGGATGAATTGGTCTGGAACCTGGGCCTCCCCCTCCTGGGCATCTGCTATGGTCAGCAGTTGATCGCGGACCGCTTTGGCGGCGCCATCGAGCGCCACACCAACCGGGAATACGGCCGCGCGCTGCTGGAACCCGCCCTCCCCCATCCCCTGCTGGACGGGATCCCCGCCGGCGCTGAGGTCTGGATGAGTCACGGGGATTCGGTTTCCCGGCTTCCGGAGGGTTTTCAGGCCCTGGCCTCCACCGCCACCGTACCTTTTGCCGCCATCGGCCACCTCAGCCAGCCCATCTACGCGCTCCAGTTCCATCCCGAGGTGGTCCACACCCCCCAGGGCAAGGCCCTCCTGGCCAATTTCGCCCTCAGGATCGCCGGCTGCGTGCCGGATTGGACGCCCGAAAACTTCATCGCCTCCAGCCTGGATCAGATCCGCGCCACGGTCGGCGCCGCCAAGGTGGTGCTCGGCCTTTCCGGAGGAGTGGATTCCTCCGTGGCCGCCCTGCTGCTTCACCGCGCCCTCGGCGACCGCCTCATCCCCATCTTTGTGGACAACGGCTGCATGCGCTTCCGCGAGGCAGAACGCGTGCGGGAGGCTTTCTCCGCCGTGCCCGGGCTCAACATCCGCTGCGTGGACGCCTCCGATCTCTTTCTGGAGCGTCTGGCCGGCATCGATGATCCCGAACAGAAGCGCCGGAGCATCGGCCACACCTTCATCGAGGTCTTCGAGCGCGAAGCCGCCAGGTACGACGGAGTGACCTTTCTGGCCCAGGGCACCCTCTATCCGGATGTGATCGAAAGCGTTTCCTTCCGAGGGCCCTCCGCCACCATCAAAAGCCACCACAACGTGGGCGGATTGCCGGACAAGATGGGGCTTAAACTCATCGAGCCCTTCCGCGAGCTCTTCAAGGACGAGGTGCGCGCCGTGGGCAGGGAACTCGGCCTCCCGGAAGCCCTCATCAGCCGCCATCCCTTTCCCGGGCCCGGACTGGCCGTGCGCATCATCGGGGCCGTGGACGCCGCCCGCGTCAGCTGCCTCCAGGCCATCGACGAGATCTTCATCAGCGAACTGCGCGCCTGGGGCCTCTACGACAGCACCTGGCAGGCCTTCGCCGTGCTCCTCCCCATCCGCAGCGTGGGCGTGATGGGCGACGAACGCACCTACGAAAACGTCTGCGCCCTCCGCGCCGTCAATTCTGTGGATGGCATGACCGCCGACTGGACCGAACTTCCCCCCGCCTTTCTGAAACACGTCTCCAGCCGCGTCATCAACGAGGTCCGCGGCGTCAACCGCGTGGTTTACGACATCAGCTCCAAACCCCCGGCCACCATCGAATGGGAATGATCCCGCTGGCGTCCAACCCAGCGCTGCTGGTGGAGCAGCACCTCCCGGGCCGCGGATCACCAAGTATCAGTGTTCACGCCAAAGGGAAGGAATAGATGTTACGCTACATTCCTCAGTTCATCCTGCGGCAGGCGGCTTCCGGAGCCTCGCAAGGCTCTCTCGACGCCTTCGCCCTGCTCTTTGACATCGCGGATTTCACCCGCATCGGCACCAGCCTTCAGGCCCTGGGCAAACAGGGCGCCGAGGACCTGAGCGCCATGCTGGACGACCTTTTCGCCGAACCTATCCAGTTCATCGAAAGTTACGGCGGCTTCGTAAGCCTTTTTGCCGGAGACGCTTTCTGCGCCATCTTTCCGAACGCGGAAAGTACCGCTGTGGCCTCGGCCGTGAACGCCATCAGGGGCTGGCTGGCCGCCCACAATTCCTATCCCACCAGCGCCGGGACCTTCGAGCTGAAGGTGCGGCTCACCGTTACCCGGGGCGAGCTCCGGTGGCGGATCTTCGCCAACCCTTTCCAGCACGAATACGCCTTCTTTGGCGAGCCGATGCGCGAACTGGCCGCCCTGTCCGAACTCAAGCTGGACCACATCTTTTCGGAACAAGCGGCCAACGCCATCGGCCTGGACCGCTTTCACCGCGTTGAGGGCGGCTGGAGTCTGGCCGATATTGATTTTTCCCCTCCTCCGGCCCCCGGGGACATCCCCCCCGCGGTTGCCGCCCGGGAGCGCTTCCAAAACCCAAGGTTCGCCGCATCCACTCCCCAGCCGGAGATCCGCTCGGCGGCGTTTTGCTTCGCCAGCCTGGAAGGGATCGAACCCTCCGCGCGCGAAACCGCCATCGCGGACCTGGAACAGCTGGCCGACGCATGCCACGGCCTGGTGAACAAGCTCGACGCCACCGACAAGGGCCTGCTGGCGATCATCCTCTTTGGCCTGCCCCTCACGGAAGGCAGAACCCTGCACCAGATCTGCAAATTCTCGCTGGCGGCGCTGGCCCGCCAACCCCTTTTGGCGCTGGGGATCAGCTGCGGCGAGGTGATAGCCGGCTACACCGGTGCCGGCCAGGCGCGGGAATACACCGCCATGGGCCATCCCGTGAATCTCGCCGCCCGCCTGATGGGTAAGGCCCGTCCCGGCGAGATCCTCACCGACGCCGGCTTCTGGCAGGAGTTCCACCAAAGCTACTCCTTCACCTATCTGGGCCTGCTCAACCTCAAGGGCATCGACCAGCCCCTGCGCTATTACAGCCTCAGCCATCAAACCCCGGCCACCGTGGCCAGGCAGGAAAACGCCTTCACCGGCCGGGAAGCGGAACTGGCTTCACTAAGGCAAATGCTCGCTGCGGCTCCGGATTCCGGCTCCAATCCCGTCATCTACGTTTGCGGAGAGCCGGGTATCGGCAAATCCCGCTTGGTGAGGGAGGCCCTGGCGATCCGGCGGAAACTGCTTGGGGACGAGCATCCGGACACCGCTGCCCTCATGAACCATTTGGCCCGCTGTTATCAACAGCAGGAAAAGTTCGGCCAGGCGGAACCGCTTTTGCGCCAGGCCCTCGCCGTGACCAGCCGGTCACTGGGGCCGGAACATCCCGGCACGGCCGATATCATCGAAAGCCTGGCCAGCCTGAACAATTCCCTCGGGCGCCTGGATGAAGCCAGCGAACTCTATCGGCAGGCCATCGCTATCCATTCCGCCTCTGAGGGGCCGGAACATCCGCACACCGCCATCGCCATCTACAACCTCTCCGATACCTGTTTCAACGGCGGCCGGCTGCGGGAGGCCGAACCCCTCTGCCGGAAAGCCCTGGAGATCTGGAGCAAAACCCTGGGTAGCGACCATCCCTGGACCATCGAAGCCCTCAAAACCCTGGTCGCCATCTACACCAAATTGCCTGAACCGGACAAAGCCGCCCACTACCAAGCCCTGTTGCCACCCGAACCGGAAGCCTGAACCCTTCCCTCAATTGAATTTTGGCTCTCTTTCAAACCGAGTGGGTAACGGAGGAAACCCGTAGTGATAGTCGATCCTGTACCTTGATATGCCAAATCCCTGCGTTGAATCTGTAACCCGCGGATGCTTAACAGAGGCAAAGAACCCCGCCTCGAGCGGGTGCAGGACTATTGGCGGGGCGTTTCAACCCCTGTGGAAGCACCCGGGTTGATATCTGATAAACCCCTCGCCAGAGGGGTGCAAGACTATAGGCGGGGCGTTTCAACCCCCGTATCCGGACGCGTAAAGAGAAATTCAAACCCGCTTGCGGGTGCAGGACTTTGATGCGTGATTTATCGCGGATCGGATGTGCTGAATGCTGACCTGATCATGTGGCGAAGCGATGAGTCCCTCCGCGAATTCCTCCACCCCGCGAGCGGGGTGGTTATGGTTCGTTCCGGCTTGCTGATACGTGGGTTGAAACCCCCGCCTATAGTGATGCACCCCTCTGGCGAGGGGTTCCGCCGGTGAGGTACCCACTCAGTTTGAAAGAAAGCCTTGTGTTCAGCCGATTCCCACTCGGTTTGCAAGAGAGGTGAAAACGCCCGGATGGGCGTAACAACTTAGCCCAGGGTGGAGCGCGGCGGAACCTTGGGGGTGGGAGGCAAAGGACTTTGACAAGCCCCTTGCGGGCGATGGAAACCCTTCTCCCCCTTCCACAGCTCTGTCCGCTCAAACGCCGATGAGCAGCAGCGCCGCGAAGGCCATGTAGGAAAAGATCGCGAACAGCACGGCCCATTTGAACTCCCGGAATTTCCTCGCCGCGATCTGGGAATTGGTGTGGATCTGCTCCAAGTAGTGGCGCGCCAGCTCCTCCTGCGTCAGCCGGGAGCCAAGCTGCTGATAACTGTCCCGGTCCATTTGCGCCACCGAGCCGAAGAAGAGCGGATTGACCCGCTGGGAGAACTTCAGCTTCGGAAAGATCGACCAGAGCAGGATCAGCGTCGATATGGCGAAGCACAGCAGCGCCAGGCCGGAGATCGCCGCGTTGAGGATATTTTGGAAGGACAGCACTTTGATCGTCACGTTATAGAGGATCGCGATGTTCACGCCCAGCAGCACTCCGTTTTTGGAATCTCCGAACTGCACCATCTGCTTCATGCCCGCGTTGATCTTTTCCAGTTGGTCCGCGGTGACCAGATCTTCCCTGGGGTTTTCCATCTCTGCTCCTTATGCTTTTCTGCAAACGCCGGAAATCTCCGTCAGTCGGGTGATTCTTGTCAAGCTTAATCTGGCGCCCGGTCCGGCTTTTCGGCCCATGCCTGCCCCCCACTCTGCAAGTGAGTGCCACATTATCCAGAGCCTGTCCGGTCTTTGCCGGCAGACCTGCCAAATTTATCCTCGCGGTGAAAACTGCTCCAGTGGTCTGGGAACCTTTATCTAATATACGGCTTTCACCCGGTAAAATTTCTTGGTCTGGTTGAGATCAGTTTGCCAAACGTTATCCCCGGAGACAGTTGTTTCATAGCCAAACTCTCCAGTGGGATCATCCGCGCTGTAGATGTCGTAGCCATTCGCGTGGGGAATGGCATCCCAGGATAGCCACCCGTCGCCGCTGATCTGCGCCTCGGGGGTTTCGCGGAGATGGATGCGGATGTTGTCCAGCGTTGCGCCTTCCATGCCCATTTGGTCTCCTTCCAAAGTCCAGGCCACATATGTCGCGGGGGCATCCAGGTTCGCGATCAGCACGCTGACGTGCCCACCTTGATTATAACCCGTGTAAGAAGACGACCAGTCTGTGTCGTGCCAGGTGACCAGGTCGTGGCTGTATTGCAGTTTAAAAACAAGGCCAAGGTCGTAAAAGCCGATGGCATGCAAAAACTGAACTATGATCTCGTCACTTCCGGCGGTATTCATCTGGGGTGATATCAGGCGGGTGATGCCTGCTCCAGGCGTCATGTCACAATGCAGTTCATGGGGGTCCCCTCCAACAAAATTGCTGTTATAAGGCACCCATCTGTCCAGTGGTCCCACGGTGGTTGTTTGGGTCCAGTCCGCGGGAAAGTCGGGTCCGTCGAAGTTCTGCGCGCAGGGCAGATCTGTTAACCGGGAAGGAATATCGTTGGCTGATAAAACAATGAATGCCAAGAAAAACATCGCCATCGTACAGAGTTTTCGCGTCATGAGTTATCTCCTTTGTTGGGGTCTTTTTTGTTGGGCTAACTCCAACTCATTGATTGTCAGAAGAGTTGAGAACATCCAAGTGTCCTCATTAATCACATTCTATTCAAAGTCGTGAGACTGATTGCAATGTTTTGATCTTTAATTCACTGTCAAGGTTTATTATGGTATTCTCATTCACGCCGCGCCGGCCACAACCGGAAGGTCGATCTCCCGGTCGACCAAAGGCCCGCAGGGACTTTCAGAACAACGAAAGGGTCGCGCCTCCGGAACTGGGTTAACGGGGACCTTAACCTTCCGGAGTTCCACCCCGCCACAACGTCACCACGCCACCACCCCGCCCCTTCACCACGCCACCACCCCACCACGTCATCACATTCCATTTGTTTGATTTGTTGACAACCCCATCCCCCACGCAGAATTGTATTGACAAACACCCCCCTGTTTTGATTTGTGTTCCCTGAGAGCGGGCATAGCTCAGTTGGTAGAGCAGCAGCTTCCCAAGCTGCGGGTCGCGGGTCCGAGTCCCGTTGCCCGCTCCATTCCTTGATATTGCTTCATTCCGATTTTTGCTTCCTTATCCTCCTGAGTTTCCCTGTTATCTTCCTTTTTGTTTCGTTTCTACCTACGTTTGATGGGTAATACAAATTCCATGTTGACAAATCATATATGTTGCTTATTTTGTCTCCAGAATCTAAATTCTGGAGGCGAGATGCCACGACCAAAAGACCAATCGTTGCAGGAGGTATTCCTGAAAGCGGAGCAGGCGTTATCTGAGATCAAAGACTGTAGAGTCCCAAATGTTGGTGTAAATTCCAACTCATTGTTTCTCAGGTTGTTTGAGGGCATCTGATATCCCTCGTTACTCACAATCTATGTAAGGCCAAGCGACCAATTGCATTGTTTTCATCTT